>CAYSHS010000137.1:0-8142 GCA_964430845.1 uncultured Pirellulales bacterium
CAACAGTAAAACCCTGTGCCCTCAAATTAGCAGCAATCTGATGTTCAGTGACCGAGCCGAATAAATGCCCCTGCTCGTTGGCTTTGGCTGCAATAACAGCTTCTGCACCGTCAACTGCTTTAGCGGCTTCTTCAAGTCTCTTTTTCTCTTTTATTCTCTGCTCCGCACGTTTGGACTTTTCCTCGGCAAGAGCCCTGACATTATCCTCACTGACCATAGTTGCAAGTCCCTGAGGCAGTAAATAATTCCGTGCGTATCCATTGTTGACTTCGACGACATCTCCGAACCAACCAAGTTTCTGAATATCTTCTTTAAGAAGTACTTTCATGTTATATCCTTTCTAAAGTGAGCTAAAGTGAGCTAAAGTTAAAAGTGACTAAAGTGATTCAGCTTAACTTTGGACACTTTCTAATTTTAGGCACTTTAGGCACTTAAAATTATGCGGTGTAAGGTAATAAAGCCATGTACCTTGCACGTTTAATCGCTCTTTTCGCTTTTCTCTGGCAGCCGGCGCAATTGCCGCTGCGTTTGCGTGAATATATCTTGCCGCGATTAGTTAAAAGTTTTTGCAGTGTCGGGATGTCTTTGTAGTCGATATATTTTATACCCCTTCTGCAAAAACGGCATTGTGTCTGCTCTCGGGTTCCTACAAATCCTGGTTTTTTTCTGTTATTATCTCTATCATTTTCTCTATTGAACATATTTTTCCTGTCTATTTTCATTCCTGAATATTCCCCAAGATATAACTTTTAATACTTGAGTATATAAAACAACGATATTTTTCAAAACTTCTTAAAATGGTATATCATCATCGCTAACGGGATGACTTTCATCGATACCTGCATTGATATTATGCGCGCTTTGCTGGTCGGAAGACGGGGCACCACCGGAGCCGGGGAGAAACTGAAAACTTTCGACAGTAACTCTGTGCCTGCTTTTTTTGGTTCCGTCCTGTGCAGTCCATGACTCGAACGTAAGTCTTCCTTCGATAAACACAATTCTGCCCTTGCTTAAATATTTATTTATATTTTCTGCCTGACGACCGAACGCCCGGCAGTCAACAAAGCATGTTTCTTCGCGCTGGGCGCCATCCTGGCCGGTCCATCTGCGATTTGTCGCCAGTCCGAAATCCACAACAGCAGTCTGATTCGGGGTATATGACAACTGTGGGTCTCGTGTCAGGTTGCCGAGCAATAAGATTTTGTTGTAACTTGCCATATTAAAGCCTTTCCTTATTCCTGCACATCTAAATTTGAGTCAGAATCTGATTCGTTAAGGTCTTGAACCTCATCATCAGATTCAATCTCGGTTTCTTCTGTTTGCCAGTCCTGCTCATTTTCCTGCTCTACTTCCTGCTCTTCAGAATCCGGTTCATCACTTTGCTGATCTATGATTTCTTCCTCGGCAGCTTCTTCTTCAGCTTTTATTCCTTCTTTTTCTGCCTTAGCGGCTGGAGTATCTTTCTCGATGTCTTCCTGGGTCATTTGTTCCGCATTAAGAATCAGAATCCTTATAACTTGTTCCGAAAGATGAATACTTTTCTCAATTTCCTGGATTTTCTTACCATCTACGCGGAAATAGCAGAGTATATACACTCCCCTTGACTGGCCTTTTATGTCATAAGCCAGTTTTCTGTCGTCCCATTTCCTTATCGATACGATTTCTGCTCCAGCTTTCTCAAGAATTTTTTTAATACCGGAAATAACACCATCCCAGTCAGAGCCGGCACGGGCCACATCAACAAGAAACATACCTTCATACAATTGATTCGTAACAGTTTCCAAACTAATTACCTCCCACAAAACATTTGTGTATTAAATTAAATTTCGATATATACATAATCAGCTCTTTTTATTCACTATTGCTGTTAAATTTATTCATCGAGGTCTCGATATCATACTCAATCCAGCATAGCACAGCGTCCTTTGCCCTGTCGATAGCTTCTGATAGCAATGGTTTCTGCGTTTTGGTTGGTTCTGCGAGAACATAATCAACCTGGCTTTGCCAAATTTCTTCGCCTTCGCCGCCTATTCCTACTCTGCAGCGTGCAAACTCAATTGTTCCGAGCTTTTCGATAATGTCGCCAAGACCATTATGACCCCCGGCAGAGCCTTTCGAGCGGAGTCTTATTCTGCCCGGCTCAAGAGCCAAATCGTCAGTAACCACAAGAAGGTTACTTAAAGCCAGCTTATAAAAGCCGACTGCAGTTGCTACCGCCTGGCCGCTCCGGTTCATAAAATTCCACGGCTTCAACAATATTAACTTTTTATCCGAAAATTCGCCTGTTCCGAAACGAGCGCCGAATTTTCTTTTTTTTACTTCTATATTCAAAGTCTTCGCCAGGGCGTCTATTACCCTGAATCCGGTGTTATGACGGGTATCAGCATATTCGTCGCCCGGGTTACCAAGACCAACGACCATTCTAATATCGCTCATAGCCTGCTTGCGTCTAACTTATTTCTTTTCTTCCGACTCATCTTCTTCCGGCTCCTTTACCTCACCGATGACTTCAGGTGCAGACGGCATCTCCATCTCCATCTCCTCGGTAGTCTTGGCTGTCGCTAAGACGTGGCATGAAACTAAAAGTATTTCAGGTAATGTTACTGATTTTACTCCTTCCGGAAGCTTAATATCTCCGACATATAAAGATTCGCCGACTTTCATATTCTTGACTGAAACAACAATATTTTCCGGGATATCAGTTGCCTTGCACTCGATTTCGATTTGATTGGTATGCTGTTCTATAATGCCGCCTTCATGCGTACCGGCGGCAGCGCCTTTCAGCTCGATCGGAACAGTAACTTTAATCAATTCAGTTACATCGACCCGCATGAGGTCTGCGTGAATAACGTTTTTACCCAAACAATCGTACTGCAGGTCCTTGACAATTGTTGTTTGTTTTTTTCTTCCGATTTGAATGTCCATTAATCGATGCCCGTGATGAAGCCCCTCGACAAAATTATGAGCATCCAGGGAGATAGCTATCGGCTCTTGTTTGTGTCCGTAAATTACGGCAGGAATTCTGCCTTGTTTTAGTACTTTTTTGACGGCTTTTGTGCCTGTTTGTTCTCGGATTTCCGCTTTTAGAAGCAATTCTTTTGCCATAATCTTTTTCCTGGTTAAATATTACTGAATAAACTACTTACTGATTCGTTCCTGTGAATTCTTTTTATCGCTTCGCCCAACATGGCTGCGACACTTAATACCTTAATTTTACCAATCTTTTTCGTATTATCATTTAACGGGATAGTATTTGTTACCGCGACCTGCTCTATTGGTGCCTGCTGCAACCTTTCAACCGCTTCGGCAGTTAATACACCATGTGTCGCACCGACATATATTTTTCCGGAACCATGCTCCTTGACCAGCTTGGCTGCGCTGCTGACGGTTCCCGCCGTGGCTATAATATCATCGCACATTAGTATATTCCTTCCCTTTACATCACCGATAATTACCTGGGCATCCACTTTGTTGCCGCTTAAACGTTTTTTATGCACGATAGCTAATTCTCCGCCAAGATAGGATGCATAGCGCGAGGCAATTTTCATATTACCGACATCAGGCGAAACTACTGTAAGGTTGGCAATCCGCATATCTCGAAAGTGCTTGCTCAGTACCAGCTCTCCTGATAGATGATCCAGGGGAATATCGAAAAATCCCTGGAGCTGATGTGCATGCAGGTCTATTGCAAGGACCCTGTTGGCTCCGGCTGTCGTCATAAGGTTCGCAACAAGCTTTGCAGTAATAGGAACTCTGCCTTCGTCTTTCCTGTCCTGCCTGGCATAGCCGAAATAAGGGACAACCGCGGTGATTCGCTGCGCGCTGGCTCTCCTTAAACAATCAAGGTAAATTAAAAGCTCCATTAAATGCTCATCGACAGGATTGCATGTAGATTGTATAACAAAACAATCTCTTCCTCTGACATCATCCTCGATCCTGATAACCTTTTCTCCGTCCGGGAAATTGTCTATTTTGGCACCCCCGAGGGGCAAGCCCAGATAGTTACATACTTCCACAGCTAATTCAGGGTTACTTCTACCTGAGAAAATCTTCAGATTGTCATTAAGAAACATCATTATTCAGCCTTTCCGCCCAATTTATTTGCATTTTCCGTAAAAACACCGAGAACAACGTCGTCTTTAATAACTGTGCCGTCTCTTAAATACGCAAAAGGTCCTATGCGGCAGTTTTGCCCGATATTTACCCGGCCGTGAATATATGTGAATGGCTCGATAATCGTATCCTGCCCGATGGTCGCCCTGACATCTATCCATGTATTACCGGGATCAACTATTGTTACGCCGTGTTCCATAAGCTCTTTTTGAATTCTCTGCTGCATGATTTTGCTTACCTCGCTGAGCTGCTTCCTGCTGTTTATACTTAAGGCTTCTTCAGGCATAACTGCTTTTATCGCAAGAACTTTATGGTCTGTTGCTAATATTCCTGAAATAGCATCAGTCAGGTAATATTCACCTTTGACGTTATCAGGTTTAATATTTTCGAGAGTATCGAAGAGAATCCTGTTATTAAAAAGGTAATAGCTCGGATTGATTTCCCTGATTTTTAACTGCTCCCTGGTACAATCGCTGTGTTCGACGATACCCTTAATAATTCCATACTCGTCACGGACGATTCGGCCATAGCCTGACGGGTCATCGAGAATCGCAGTGGCTAATGTAGCGGTTGAGTGTCCTTGTTCATGCTCTTTCAACAGTTTTGTAAGTGTCTGAGTGCGGATTAATGGTCCATCGCCGCATAGTACGAATGTTTGGCCCTGAAAATTCTGAAGATGCTCCCTGCAGCATAAAACAGCATGACCTGTTCCCAACTGCTTTTCCTGAAGCACCCAGACAATATCGGCGTCATTAGCGAATCTCTCTTTCACCTGCTCGCAGGCGAAGCCTACCACGACATAAATCTTCCTTATTCCCGCCTGTCTGCACGCATCGAGAACGTACGCAAGCATAGGACGACCGCATACCTCATGGAGCACCTTAGCTATTTTGGTATTCATCCTGCTGCTGATACCAGCCGCCAATATTATTGCTGCTGTTTCTGTCATAAACTACCCGACCTGGACTCGAACCAGGAATATGGGCACCAAAAGCCCATGTGTTGCCAATTACACCATCGGGTATAATAATTTTGAGTTTTCGGTTATGAGTTTTGAATTATCACTTATAACTGAACTTTTGCAAAACTTTTGTTATAACTTACTCAAAACTCAAAAAAACACCAAGAACTTTATTCGATTGTCACGGGAGCCTTTTGGCTCGACCTGGCTCTGCCGGAGGCTTGAATCAACCATGCCGTGAAAACTGTCGACCCCAAATTTAGTTTTGAGTCTTGAGTTTTTAGTTTTAAGCTGTAAATTCAACACTAAAAACCAATAACTAATAACTATAATTTTCGGCCCCGTGCGACAGAGCGATAAAAGTAGAATTATAGCAATACCGGGAATTTAATCAACTGCTTTTCACAAAAATCAAGATAAAATTTTTCGATTTTACATTACAAAAGCTTCAAATCCCCTATTTATACCGGCTGAGCTTTATATGCACTTGTTCCATAACTTCAGACCAGCTCCAGGCTTGCGTCCATCCCCATGCTTTTGCCGCCGCCACTTTTATCGCTGTTGAGAGGGCAAAATCCTCCTGCTGCGTATCTTTCCAGCCCTTTAAGAATCCAGCTAAAAGATAATCACCGCAGCCAACTGTTCCAAAAACAGACCTGTCATTTACAGCCTTGCTTTGCCATGCACCATTTTTATTAATAAAAATCGCACCCTCTTTAGCCCTGCTGATTAAAATATTCTCCACTTTTCCCGAAACAGAACGCCCTTTTTCGATTAAAGAAGCCGGATTATCCTCGATTTGCCCATCGAAAAGCTCGCCCAATTCCGCAACGTTCGGCTTTATCATCCAGACCAAATTTGTTTCGACAATCCTTCTCAAGGCAGGTCCGGAAGTATCTAATACAATTTTCGCGCCTGCATTATAACATTTCTCGATAATTCCCAACACCTCATCCAAATACTCATTTTCAGGCATAGCTCCTGAGAAAACGCAAATACTACCCTTTTTTACAATCTTCCCAGGATTTGATTCTAAAAGCCGGAACGCCTTTTTAGACAACAATTTATTATTACTGCGAAGGTGCATTTCCTTTTGGCTGTCAATATCGACTATTGTCACATTTGTGCGAGTTTTACCCTCGACAACCGTCATTTTAATATTAATCAGAGGCCATAGAGCACTTGAAACGGACTGCATTTTCTCAAAATCGCTGTCTCCCCAAAGTCCCGACGCGATATTTGCCTGTCCCATCCAGGCTAATGCACGTGAGATATTGAACGCTTTTCCCGCCGGAAGAATTGTTTGCTCGTCTATATTCTGATGCTTTCCCCACTCGAGATTTCGTCCCATGCAGGTAATATCCCACGCAGGCGCAAGACCAACCGTAATTATAGAAGGCTCATTTTCCATCACTTACCGACTCTTTTAATTGAACTTCTGCACAAATAAAAAAGGCATACTTTGCAGAACTCATTGTCTTTTCAACCAATCTGCTCCAAGCTGCCCGCAGGCGGCGTTGATTTCTCTGCCCATCCTGAAACGAATCACAGTTTCAATCCCTGCCTCGCTCAAAATTGAAGCAAAATCCTTCATTGCTTCGCTGCTGCTGCCCTTAAAATTACAATATAGATGAGGATTATACTCTATCAGATTAATATTGCAAGAAATATTTCGTATCAACTTGATAAACATTCGAGCATGCTGAGGCGAATCGTTCAGGTCCTTTATCATAACATACTCGAACGTAATCCTTTGGCGTGTTTTATCCTGGTAATATTTTACAGCATTTATAAGCTCGTCCAGCGGGAATTTCGCATTTATGGGCATAATTCTCGTCCTAAGCGAGTTTTCCGGCGCATTAAGTGAAATAGCCAGCCTGGGTCGCAGTTTTTCATCAGCCAGCTTTTCTATCGTTGGGATTATGCCGCACGTGCTGATTGTGATATGCCTTATTCCTATGTTCTTGCCTTCCGGGTTGTTCAGTATCTCAACAGATTTCATCACGGCTGAATAATTCAATAGAGGCTCACCCATGCCCATATAAACAAGGTTTGTGATTTTGCCTGAATCTGCTTCAACTGCATTGACCTGGCCTGCAATTTCGCCTGAAGTGAGATTTCGCTTAAACTTTATTTTTCCCGTCGCACAGAATACGCAATCCATATCGCATCCCGCCTGCGTGGAAACACAAAGCGTTTTGCGCCTGCCGTCGCGAAGCAGAACTGTCTCGATTCTCTGGCCGTCATTTAATGTAAAAAGGTACTTGGCTGTTTTATCCTTGTCGATTCGCTTGTCTGCAATAGCAATTTTGGAAATGAAATACCCCTGCTCGACAAGCTGCTGCCTGAAAACCCTGCTCAAAGGTGTGATTTGGGAAATATCCGATACATTTTGCGAATGTATAAAATGAAATATATACTTGCCCAAGAACTTTCGCTGGCCCAAATCAACAACGATTTTCTCCAATTCACTAAGCATTTTATCTTTAAGATCCATACTCATAAGCATCAAATTTTAACAGGTTTGCCCCTTTTTGTCGATTGAAAGGGCTATTTTTCGTAAAAGTTCGTTGCAATTTATTTGGCCTCGTAATATAATCAAGGGTTATTTATTTGGTAGATAAATTCAATAATAAAGAAAATACTTTATAAGCAGCTAAAGGATATATTATGGGAAGACGCAGAGACAGGCTTGATGGCAGAATAGCAAAACAGGTTGCAACACGCAGGAAAAATTCCGCTCGCAAGGCCAAAGAACGCGCTCGCAAAGCGGCCGGAGCCGAAAAAGCAACAGCTAAATAAAATCGATTTCTTTAAAAACAGCAGATTTTCACAATTGTTCACAGAAATAATATATGCCTTTTCTTATTGTTGCAAAACTCACGTTAGAATTTGTCCTTTATGAAGAAAATTATTTCTGTATCGAGGAGAACAGACATACCCGCGTTTTATGGGCAATGGTTCATGAACAGGTTGAAAGATGGATTCGCGGGAGTTATAAATCCTTATGGCGGGAAAAAATATATCGTCTCACTAAAACATGGAGATGTGAGCTGTTTCGTATTCTG
>CAYSHS010000138.1:0-3409 GCA_964430845.1 uncultured Pirellulales bacterium
GACTTCGGCCTGTCATACTCCAGAGCATAGGTTCCATCATTTCGTTTTATAACAACTGAAACAGGCAGGAAGTCAACGAGTTTTTCATTAACTCCCACGGGACCAGAGCCGGGTCCGCCGCCGCCGTGAGGTGTTGTGAATGTCTTGTGCAGATTAATATGGACAATGTCGAATCCAAAGTCACCGGGACGTGCCTTGCCCAATATTGCATTCAAATTTGCACCATCGTAATAAGCCAGACCATCAAAACTATGGATTAAGTCGCAGATTTCTTTAATATGCGGATTAAAAAGTCCAAGTGTATTGGGACAAGTTAGCATCAGGCCGGCGACTTCTTTGTTCAGCAGTTTCTTTAACGCATTTATGTCCATGATACCTTTGTCATTGCTCGGAACCACAACAACCTTATAGCCTGCTATTGCAGCACTGGCGGGATTTGTGCCATGAGCACTATCCGGCACGAGCACTGTTGTTTTTTTATTGCCTTTGTTCCTGTGGTAAGCGGCCATTATCATAATGCCGGTGAGCTCGCCGTGCGCGCCTGCCATAGGTTGTAAGGTAAAACCTGACATACCTGTTATTTCGCGCAGGAAAATATCCATTTCGTAAAGGACCTGAAGCGCTCCCTGAGTGAGCATTCCGCCCATACGCAATTGCGGAAGCAAAGGATGAAGATGTGCAAATCCGGGATATGAAGCAATACGCTCGGCAACTTTTGGATTATATTTCATCGTACATGAGCCGAGGGGATAAAAATTCGTATCAACTCCGAAATTCATGCGTGAAAGCGCGGTGAAATGCCTTACTACATCAAGCTCGCTTAGTTCAGGTAATTCCGCGATATTTTCTCTCAAAAAGTCACTGTTAATATTTATTGTTGTCGGGACGTCACTGTTATCTACCTGTATGGCTCTGCGTCCCTTCACTGATTTCTCAAATACGAGCTTCATAAACATGCCTCCAGTGATTCTGCCAGCATTCCTATTTGCTGTTTCGTTCTTTTCTCGGTTACACAAATCAATATCGATTTTTCCATATTTTTGTAGTACCTGCTCAACGGAAAACCTGCAGCGAAGCCTTTCTCTATTAGTCTGGCGATAACGTCAGCAGCTTCGCAAGGTAAATCGAGAACAAACTCATTAAAAAACCATTTCCGCTCGAAGTGCGCTTTCACACCGGGTATGGCAGTTAGCTTGTGATAGGCATAGCTTGCTTTATCAGCACATAATTGAGCTGTTTCCTTCATGCCTTCTTTGCCCAACAGCGATAAATATACAAGAGCAGTGAGAGCACATAACGCCTCGTTCGAGCATATATTCGATGTAGCTTTATCCCTGCGTATATGCTGTTCACGTGCCTGAAGTGTCAGGACGAAGCTTCTTCTACCAAGCTTGTCTTTTGTCTGGCCTACAATTCTGCCTGGCATCTTTCGGATATATTTCATTCTCGTTGACATGAAACCAAGATAAGGCCCGCCGAAGCTCATGGGCATTCCAAGGCTTTGTCCTTCTCCTGTAACTATGTCGGCTCCCATAGCTCCGGGAGTTTTTAATATTCCTAAAGATATCGGGTAGCAGGAAACTATCATAAGAGCACCTTTTTTATGTGCAGCTTCCGCAATATCACTAAAGTCATCTACGCAACCGAAAAAATTTGGATTCTGCAGGATCACAGCGGCTGTATCATTATCGAGCTTCCCGTAAATTTCCTGTCGATTAGCCTGGCCGTCAATGTAATTTACTTGATCGAGCTGGATACTCAAATTCTTGGTGTACGAATCAATCATAACGCAGTAAATCGGATTGACACTGTCGTCGATAATGACTTTATTTCGTCCCGTTATGCGCAGTGCCATCATTATCGCTTCATAAATTGCAGTTCCGCCGTCATACAATGACGCATTCGACGCTTCCATCTCGGTCAGGCGGCATATCGCGGATTGATACTCGTAAATAACCTGTAAAGTACCCTGGGAAAGTTCAGGCTGATAAGGAGTGTATGCGGTATAAAACTCACTTCGTGAAACAATTGCATACACTGCGGCAGGTATAAAATGGTCATAAAATCCGCCTCCCAGAAAGCAGGTCAGATTTATATAATTTTTACTCGCGATTTCTGCCAGAGCATCTCTTACCTGATGCTCGGTTAGACCTTTGGGAAGATTAAATTCACCCGCCATCAGATCTTTCGGTATGTCACTGAAGAGATTATCCATCGTCAAACCTATAGCGGCGAGCATATCTCTTTGCTGTTCTTTGGTATTTGATATAAACGGCATTTCGAATAACACCTTAAAAAAGAAAAATGATTTTTTAAGTAATTATATTCTTACAATCCTTTCAGGTATGTTTCATATTGCTCCGAGTTCATAAGGTTATCGATTGTGCTTTTGTCAGTTATTTGTATGGTGCATATCCATCCGGTGTTATAGCAGTCTTCATTTATCTTTTCTGGCGCCGATTCCAATTCCGAATTGATCTCTGTGACTTTGCCGGTTACAGGTGCATAAACGTCACTTGCAGCTTTCGAGCTTTCGACTACCGCAAGCTCACCTTTCTGCTCGATTTCTTTATCTACTATTGGTAGTTCGACAAATGTGATTTCACCCAATAATTCCTGTGCGTGATCTGTGATACCGATAGTTGCAATGTCACCTTCGATTTTTGCCCATTCATGGTCTTCGGTATAATACAAGCCCTTAATAACCATTTTATTTCTCCATTTTTAAAATTTTGCAAATCGTGTTATTATTGTACCGGAAACATCAGCTTCCAGCTTTTCGTTCTTTTTGACTTTGTTTTTCTTACCTTTTTCCACCTGCATTTTACTTCTTGCTGTATAATATAGTCCTATTTGCCTGTTTTCCTTTGCTTTATCCTTTGAAATGTATACTAAAGCAACTTGTTTTTCTTCGACTTTTGCGCAGCTTAACACCAAGCCTATACAAATACCGTTCTCATCCAAAACACCATCGTACTGCCTTACAGGACGAATTCCAGCCTGACCGGGGAATTCTATTCTCGCAACCTGCATATTATATTCACGAAATTTTTTTTGCATAACAGCCTGGCCAATAAAAAAGTCTTTTTCTAATTTAACCGCCCAGCCGTAACCAGCCTCGAACGGATTGATATTAAATTCTCCATCCAGTTCGTGCCCATAGAGCGGCAGGCCTGCTTCGATTCGGAGGCTGTCGCGAGCGCCAAGCCCGCATGGAACTATACCCAATGGCTCTCCTTGTTTCACCAACAAAGCCCATACCTCTGCTGCTTTTTCAGGATGCACAAATAATTCATAGCCAACTTTTGATCCCGTGTAGCCTGTTCTTGCTATTATGCAGTTTAGATCGCCTAATTCAGTTTCTATCAGATTGAATGATTTTAGTTCCTGAAACTTTTGTTTATCCTCT
>CAYSHS010000138.1:3419-8107 GCA_964430845.1 uncultured Pirellulales bacterium
TTTCGATGCAGGTCCCTGCAGAGCAATATCTACTCTGCAATCGGAGCCGCTATCCATCAACATATCACGAATTACAGGTTTATTTTCTAATCTTCGCTCAGGCTCTTTAGTATCGATGATTACTTCATCGTTTTGTAATGCTTTAAGCCAGGCCTGTATCTTTGTTTTGTTGGCAGCGTTGACTACGACCATGAAATTGTTTTTTTCTCGTCGATATATAATAACATCGTCAAGAACGAATCCGGCCGCATCAAGAATATAGCTGTATTTGGCGAAGCCAGTTTCAAGCGTTTTTATATTATTCGTAGTAATGATATTCAGGAAGTTCTGTGCGTGCTCACCGTCGAATTCAATTACTCCCATATGTGTACAGTCAAAGAGCCCGGCTGATTCACGTACAGCTCTATGTTCGACGCTAATGGAAGAAAACCAGAGTGGCATTAAATAGCCGGCAAAATCGGCCATCCGGTTTTTCTCTATCCGCATTAAATGCTGCTCAAAAAGAACCGTTCTTGAGGGTGTTTTTGTACTTTCTTGGAATAAAAATTGTCCTGGAACTCCATTTTCTACCAATTCAAATCTCCTTCTTGGTATTAAAAAACTAAACCGATGGTTTAATTTAGGATATATACCAAAGATGAAACGATATGGCAATAAAAATCGCCAGTAACCAACGATATTATAAGTATAGCTGAACCAAGAGTAAAATCTGAAATAGTTCAACTGTTGAAAAAGCATGAAGCACAGGAATAAATAGTCATAAATATGGTAACATTTTATGCTCTAAATCCATACAACAGTTCTACAACCAAAAGGCCTTTATTTCCCCATTTTTTAAAAAACCTGTTACGTAAGTGCTTTACTATCAATTATTTAAAAAGTCGAAAAATTTGCAAACATTTCAAATGTCCTCTCTCAGGTTAAGCTCTTGTTTCTAAATTCATTGCCGCGGTTACTAACCAAGGTTATAATACTTCCCAGCAACATCTGTTTCATTATCTTGTGGTTGACATATTATCGTTGAATCAAAGGAGCTGGTTTATGAATAACCAACAGAAGAATCATTCAATTCTTAAAGTCATCTTGATTACCCTAACAATAATGTTCGTTACTATCGGATGTGAAAAGACGTTGACTAATTCAACCACTGCAGAAACAAAAAGCTCAGATCCTAACAGGTATCTCGATGCTGTTCGTGAGTTTGCTGATAACGTGCTTAAATATGGCCGGGACACTTATGGCCCCAAGCACACTCCGTTGTTTGTTGACGGCGTTAATGTCAATACTCATGAGCCGGTGAAGTGGAGATATAATGGGCAAGTATGGATCCTCTCAAACCTGGCCAGTCAGCAGAACCTCTTACGCACACTGGATGGTCTTAGCAAGATAACTGGCGATCCAAAATATAAGCAAGCAGCAATAGAGGCAATTAAGTATGAGTTGTCCAACTTACAAACACCCAACGGATTGCTCTACTGGGGTGGTCATCTGGCCTATGATGCATTGGGAGATAAGCCAACGAGGACTAATGATAATCATGAACTCAAACACAATTATCCATACTATGAATTAATGTGGCAAGTTGATGCAAACTCAACTAAGAAATTCATTGAAGCTTTCTGGTCAGCACATATTTTGGATTGGTCTAATCTGGCAATGAACCGCCACGGTTCGCTATCTGGTTCTTTAGAAATTCCTTGGATGCATGAATACGAAAGAGGCCCCGTGTTCTTTCAAAGTAGTGGATTGTCATTTCTAAATACAGGTAGCGATCTTTTTTATGCAGGATCAATCCTGTCTAAACTTTCCGGCCAGAGCGAACCACTCATCTGGAGTAAACGATTGGCCCAGCGATATATCGATACAAGAAATCCCAAAACAGGTATTAGTGGAACTCAATATAGCGTCGGAAGGGAGGATCCCGCAGGATTGCAGTTTGGTGATGATTTTGAGGGGCACGTTGTCCTGGAGGGCACTCTATTTCCCTATGACCTTTCTGCTTTTGCTTTAGCGAATCAAGTAAAGGAATGGATCTGTCAAATTAGGCTCGGAGAAATATTAGGCTCTGATGGTACAGAATTTAACCAGTGGGCTCTCGATGAGCTAACTGCGTGGGGTAAAATAGCCTACCGACAAGAAGACAACTCTTTTATTCCGATGCTTACAGATGGAACTAGTTTTGAAAAATACGTTTATACCAAGGATGGTTATTTTGGTCCCAAAGGTTCTTTCATTACTGCTATAGCAGCTAGCCCCATCTGTTTTTGGGCATACGCGTTAGCATATCGCGTTACGGGCGACCAGTTTATGTGGGATATGGCTCGGAATATCGCAAAGGGCAACGGATTCGGGGACATCGGAGAAACGATAACGGACGAACCACAGGTTGAAATGTCTCTAGATTGTTCAGATCCTTATGCTCTTTTAGGATTTCTGGAACTGCATCAAAGAGGGAAGAAAAAACCGTTCTTGAATATTGCATCCAGAATCGGAGACAATATTATTTCTGATCGGTTCTATATGGGATTCTTTATTCCAAGTAAAGAAGCTCTCTATACTAAATTCGATTACATTGAACCACTAGCATTATTGTCTCTTGAAACCACGATCAGTGAGAATTTCTCACTCATCCCACAAATCTGGCCTAGTTCCTCCTTTTTTGCTTGTGAGTACGATGGCTCAGGAGGAGAAAGCAAAGAAGACACAAGAGTTATATACTGCCAAACCAACCAGACTGAGTTACCAATGTTGCTTAGGTCAGCTGTCTGGGCAGGCAAATATGAAGAAGTTGAAGCTCTCATTTCACGGGGCATTGATGTTAATGCTCCCTGTAAATTAGATTCTGAGATACTCCAGAGAATTGTGGGGGCTCAGATTAGTCCCTATGATACGTGGGTTGATGTAGGTCTCACTAATACTACCACAGCACTGCATTACGCAGCCGAAAGAGGACATAAGGAAATAGTTGAGCTGCTTATTGCTAAGGGTGCTGACATAAACGCGAAGAACGCAACTGGGGATACGTCTCTTCATTTTGCTGTGGAGGCTGGCGAAAGAGAGATAGCCGAGTTACTTATCGATAATGGCGCAGAAGTAAATGCGAAGAATGTCCAAGGCCAGACACCACTTGATATTATTTTAAACCAATCCCAGTATCAAATATCAAGAAATCCAAACCAAGCAGAAATTAGGGTACTGCTCTTGGCAAATGGTGCGGAAATTTTATCTATTCATGCAGCGGTAAAATCGGGAGATATCGAAAAAGTGAAGGAATTTCTGGAACAAGGCACAGATATAAATGCTAAGGATGAGAATGGTCAGACTTCTCTTTATATAGCAGTTAACAATGACAATAAAGAAACTGTTAAGCTATTGATAGATAAAGGTGCTGATGTTAACGCTAAGAATGAAGACGGTCAGACACCTCTTGATATTATTCTTAATCGTAACCGGATTCAAATATCCAGAAATCCAAACCATGCAGAGATTAGGGATTTGCTAATAGCTAATGGTGCGGAAATTTTATCTATCCATGCTGCAGTACAATCGGGAGATTTAGGGCAGGTAAAGGAATTTCTGGAACAAGGCATAGACATAAATTCAAAGAATAGCGATGGGGATACCGCTCTGCATATAGCAGTAGATCGTGACTATAATGATGTAGCTAAGCTGCTTATAGACAAAGGAGCCGATGTTAATGCTAAGGATAAAAGAAACGAAACTCCTTTGTATAATGCCATATATAATAGTAATAAGGATCTTGTTAGCCTTCTTGTAAACAAAGGAGCTGACGTTAATTTCAGTGCGTCAGAAGGTGATTCAATTCTTTACGAAGCAATTTGGATGGATGACTTTGATATAGTAAAGATCCTTGTTGATAATGGAGCTAAGTATGATGTGAAAGATAAGGATGGCTTGACAGCTTTATATGAAGCAATTTCTCAGGGAAGTATGGATATGGTTAAATTGTTTATATCAAAAGGAATTGACAAATACAGTATCCATATGGCTGCCTGTGCAGGTGATTTAGCTAAAGTACAAGAATTTATTGAGCAAGGAACTGCAGTTGATGCAAATGATGCAGCCGGCTGGACAGCTTTGGTCTGGGCTGTTAATGCAGGACAAACAGATGTAGCTGAATTCCTAATCAATAATAATGCTAACGTTAATGTGAAATATGGCCGCCAAAACCAGAGCCTGTTACATAGTGCGATTCAGACAGATTCTGTTAAGCTGATTGAATTATTAATAGAAAAAGGTATTAACGTAAATGTTAAAAACCGGGCAGGCCAGACGCCATTATATGCAGCAGTTTTAAGAGGTCGTGTTGATGTTGTGAAATTTTTGCTTGATAAAGGAGCAGATGTGAATGTTTCACTTGGTGCGCGTGGTATAGGTGCCAGGGGCGGAATGAGCAGTATGACACTATTGAATATGGCTCAACGAAGAGGCAATGCTGAAATTGTCGAACTGCTTAAAAAGAATGGAGCTACTGAATAATAAATATCTATATAATTTGAGGGAGTTTGTGGTATGAAATATAAAATATTATTGATTACCTTCTTACTAATGTTCATCACCGTTGGATGTGAAAGTGCATCAACTAATCCAAAAGTTAAAGAAACACAAAGCCCCGATCCCAATAAATATCTTAATGCAGTACGTGAGTTCGCCGACAATGTCCTTAA
>CAYSHS010000139.1:0-8081 GCA_964430845.1 uncultured Pirellulales bacterium
GATTCAGTATCATGAATAGGATAAGGATTACCAAAAGTAATTTCCCACCAATGGCCTGCACAATTGCAAGCTCCATGAAAGTTCCATGGGTAATTTGCTTCTCGCCAGGGGTTATCATGGTTTGGATCACCTCCAAATACATAAACAGTTTCAAGAGTTCCTAAAGAATATCCATCTTCATTACTATTGATAGTACCATCACCATCGGCGTCACCATTAGGATCAACCCAATAGGGAGTTTGACCTTTAGTAAAAAATCGATGCCATGTACCGTAAGCATTTTTAAATTCTATGTATTCTGAAGAGGCATTCACACCTAATATTAATAACGTCTTTGTCATAAGATCGGCATATGTTATACAATCACCTTTGTATAAAGGTATGTATGTAAAAGGATCATCAACAATATCGGTAGTATTAAAATGATAAGCATTATACCATTGTCTTACTCCGAGCTGGACCTGACGAGGTATATTATCCTCATCATTAGAGTCATCCACTTTATCACAATCCCATGCCCAAGTTGTACACAGCAGAATATTATTGACGTCATATAATGAGTTAGGATCAAAAGTCGGAGACCAATCTAAATTGTAACTGCTTAATAATGGTTTTCCATAAACAATATAAATAAAATGTTCGGTTTCATTATTATCCATATCAATCCAGGTATTTGTACCTGACGTAACTTTATATTGCCAATGGAATATATAACCTAAATAACCTATCTCATTAGTAAGTGTATTTGTCGAAGCAATATCTGAAGTACCTGTAGGCCAGGAAGTACCGAATGTAACTGAAGTATCCGGTGAAAAGAAAAGCTGATAGTCATAATCATCGTGATGAACATTAACGTCAACTATTGTCGGGTATGACAGAGCATCTGCATCCCAGAAATTAGCCTGCATTTTAATGTGTTTACCTCTTGTATATGCTGCAGGATTGTTCGGACTACTGATGCGCGTCCATACAGGATCTGTTACGTCATAAATATCATGCTCCTCTCCGGGATTATAGTCAAGAAAGCTGATCTGGTTCGGTTCTGGAACTACGACTTTTATCGTAACAATTTTTCCATCATCTTCAGCACTGCGTTTTGCGGCGAGAATATGTGTTCCTTCATTGTTAAAGGTAATTTCCACTTCCGGGACTCCAGTTGTTCCTACCGAATTGCCGTCATATGTCCATGCCAATTGGCTTGACCAGTCACATCCGGTCGGAATCATAGAAGCTTTAAAATTATATTTTGCTCCCTTTAATACAACTATATTTCCATCTATCACATTATCCCAAATTCCTTCAGAATATTCAATCTCAATTTTATCTATTCCAACAACAGTATATTTTACAGGACTTACGCAAACCTCTATATCATTCGAATTCAGATATTTTAGAGTCAGTACAGTATCACGCGGATTGGAACTCGGCGATGCGCCTTCGGCATATAGAGCTTTAGCTTGATTCACATTTCTAATCTCATCATGGAATTTGTCCCAGCCATTTGGATCAGAAAGGTTGTATGTGATCTGATTGCTTATGAAAGGCAATTCGTTTGTTCTGGTCATATCTCTCCAGGTGGAAGAATTAAAGGTGTCAGAAAGAATTAAAGGTGTCCGATACGAATGACATGAAGATAAGGATTTTTATTGCAAAAAACGATATTTTGAGATTTGTAAAATGCTGTTTTTTATTAAAAAACACTATTTTCTTGCTTAACTTCATGGCATTCGTATGAGGGACCATATCGTATTGTTGTAAACGTTCGAGTGGATATTGCCTATTAGAAAAAGATGTTCGAGTGCTGTTTTAAGAGAAAACGGGTCGCCGCAATAATCGTTGAACCATTGGCTCAGATCAGGTGTAGTTTTCGTTACTACAAAGGTGCGAACCAGAATAGTACCGGCAAGCAATGCAATATACGGCAGATAAATCCTGCAGATATGTCTTATTACAAAAGCACTATAACGAGGTTTCGTTTCTCTGAAAAACGGCAGTGACAAAATGAATCCGCTGAGAATGAAAAACAGGATTACTGCCGAGCGACCATGCACAAGGTAGTATAAACTTAATACAAATGTTCTGGAACTCGGAGATTTTATTGTATATGTGGCACAGACAAAATGCCACACGACAACTGATAATGCCGCTATTCCTCGCAGTGCATCCCGTTCGATATATCGTTTTTGATTGAAATAGGTTTTTTGAAGCGAGTCCATTTTTCCCTTTTTTGGTAATATTTTTTAATTCCTATTGCTACAGTTTTATAAGAAAAAAAAGAGTGGGTCTGTAAGCCGAGTTCTGTAGATGGCGATCATTTATCTTGGTTGGCTGTTGCCAGACAACTCTCCCGAAAGTTCGGGAAGCGACCTACCCACTGGATGAGCGGCGAAGCCGCTCGCATCCGGGCCGGATTACCAGCATACTTGGTCTTGCAGGCGGTGGGGTTTTCACTGCCGATTCAGTCACCTGAACCGCGGTGCGCTCTTACCGCACCATTTCACCATTGCCTGTTCCATAAAGGTCATCGGCTGTGTATTTTCTGCTGCACTTTCCCGCGGGTCGCCCCGGGTGGCCGTTAGCCACCACCGTGCCCTGTCCTGCTCGGACTTTCCTCCCTGCTTCGCATCATCCTGCTTCGCACAAGGCTACGAAGGATAAACGCGACGCAGAGCGATCACCTAACCCACTCAAGAATTATTATACAAAAAAAGGGATTTGTTGTATGCAATAAAATATTTATTGAAAATTTGAGGAAAAAGCACTTAATTATTTTTTTTGGGAACGTTAGATAAACTTAAAACGTCTTATTATTAAACGATGGACGAAAAACAGCAAATATATACTGAAATACTTGTTATTCGCTCTCAGCAAGGCGAGCAGGAAGCTTTTGGACTGTTGGTTGAGCTATGGCAGGAGCCGCTATTGAAGTTTTCATTGCGATATCTTGAACAGGAAACCGAAGCATTGGATGCGGTACAGGAGACATGGATTACTGTTATAAAAAAATTAAATAAACTACAGGATCCAAGCCTTTTCGTCTCATGGCTCTTTCGTGTCCTGACAAATAAATGTATCGATAAAATTCGTAAAAAACAGAATGAAGAAAAGTTAATAAATAACGCAAACCCGAAATCAGAGACATCAACAATTTCAAATGAGAATGACAAGTTAGAGCAAGCTATTCAAAAACTCTCGGATGAGCATAAGACGCTTATCGTACTGCGATTTGGACAAGAAATGCAGGTTGGTCAAATAGCAGCGTTATTAAATATTGCCGAAGGTACTGTAAAATCAAGACTGCATCGAGCTTTATCTCGATTGCGTGAAATATTAGGAGAAATAACATGACTGAAGAACTTGAAAAAAAACTTGATGAACTTTTAGGATTCAAAAAACAGATGGAAGAAGCTACATCTGAACAACGCAAAAAAAATACCTTATCCGTGCTTGAGAAATATAAGAAAGAAGAAAGACGTGCACGAATCCGTTCCAGGATTGCATTGATAATTAGTATGGTGTTTATGTGGTTTGGTGCCGCAGGGTTAGGCTCTACGAAGATTATTATAATGGGTCATGACATTAGTGGTACACCAGCACAATATGCTCTGGGAGGGACTTTTATGTTGTTAGGAGTTTTCTTGACAAGTATTACTTTATTAGGCTCGGTCATAAGGGTAAGCAAACTGCAAATTTTGGCGGAGTTCAAACAATTCGAGCTGCGTTTAACTGAGATGCTAAAAAAGTGACTCTCCGTTAAATAGAACTATTTCATTCTTGTCCTTTGCAAATTTCTATGTGCTTATTGAAATTTTTATCGTCGGTCTGTGTGTAGTCCATTCTATAGTGTACTCCCCTGCTCTCACAACGCTTTTGTGCGGCCTGTGCCATGAGTAAAGAAGTAGTCAACATATTCTGGCACTCCCAGCCTTCGGGCGAATCAAAAATTTTGTCCATTACATAACGCTGCCAGAACCTTATAATTTCCTGTGATTCCATCAAAGGCTGCTCTCTTCTTGTGATACCGACATTTCGCCACATAAGAGAACGCAGAGAATTTCTTACATCGTCTGTATCAAGTCTTGTGCGTGATGATTGCGGAATTTTATATTTTATTAAAGGATGCTTCTGGCTGGACGTATGTGCTTTTATTTCCTGTGCAGCGAGTTTTCCTGCTATCTGACCGAAAACGAGTCCTTCGAGCAGGGAATTGCTTCCTAAACGATTTGCGCCATGAAGGCCAGTAGAAGCTATTTCGCCGCAGGCGTAGAGATTTTCTATGCTTGTTCTCGCAGATGTATCTGTTTTAACACCGCCTATCATATAATGTGCGCTCGGCCTTACGGGAATCAAATCGTGACTTATGTCTATATCGAAACTCTCCAACAGCTCGCTGATAAAAGGGAATCTTTCCTTGAAGTAAGTCTTATCGAAATGCCTGACATCAAGATAAACATGCGTTGCTTCGGTTTTTCGCATTTGTGATAGTATTGCCCTGCTTACAACGTCACGCGGTGCCAGCTCGGCAGAATCGTGATACTCTTTCATAAACTTTCTTCCCTGGTTATCGACAAGAATAGCTCCTTCGCCGCGAAGTGTCTCAGATATGAGCGCTCGAGTTGCTCCTGCAATGTAAAGTGTTGTAGGGTGAAATTGCACGAATTCCAAATCTCTTAAAATTGCACCGGCCCTATACGCTATTGCTATTCCATCGCCGGTTGCTACTTCCGGGTTTGTCGTCTCTCGGTATAAACGCCCTGCTCCTCCGGTCGCGAGAATCGTATTTATCGCCCAGATAATCTGAATTCCCTTCTTATCATCAAGACCAATTACTCCCATACAGGCATTGTTACTTTGACCATTCGTGAGCAAATCTATAACAAAAAAATTTTCGATAATTCTTATGTTCGGATTCTTTCTTACTTTTCTAATCAGTGCTTCCGCAATCATCCTGCCTGTTTCGTCGCCATGGGCATGGGCAACTCGAGGGTAGCTGTGCCCTCCTTCGAGGGTTGCTGCGATATTGTCATCAACCAAATCGAATTCCGTTCCCCAGCTTAGTAATTGCCTGATTAGCTCCGGCCCGCTGCGAACAACCGAATCCACAACTTTTTCATCACAAAGACCACAGCCTGTGTTTAGGGTATCTTGTATATGCGACTCGAATGAGTCGGCTTTTGCAAGAACCGAAGCGATTCCGCCCTGGGCTTTCCACGTATTGCTGTCCTTTAGTGTGCCTTTGCATACAACTGTAACGTTGCAGTATTGGGCGGCTTCTATGGCGGCTCGCAGACCTGCGATGCCTGAACCTATCACAAGACAATCGGTAAAAAGCTGCTGAGCGGAGCCTGAATCGATATTAGTTAGATAAAGTCTGAGTTTTGTTTTTTCTGTCATTAATCTTTATGCCTGTACCTAAATGGCCTTTCATTTCATAGTTGTTCCAGGTTTAGATGATGTATCTGCCTTGTGTTCTAAAGTAATTTTATCCGGAAACAGTCTCTCATCCTCGGCATATTTAAGGACGAATGCCTGAAGCTTCCTTGTCGAAGATGTTAAAACAATTCTACCTTCAATCTCTTTATAATCTGCCGCATCGGGATGTTCTTTCAGCAGCTCCTTAATTTTTTCATCCTGCGTTAACCTTAGTAATAGCCGAGGCTCAATGGAATCTACTTTCAGGATGGTGTGAACTGGTATCATGAAAAGAAGACTATATGCGTACGGGTAATTAACCTTATTCGAATCATCCTCTTCCGATGACGATTCAACGGGGTAAAGATCAAGAAAAAGGCTATCCTGAAGCTTTACAAGATGTGCCGCAAATAAGCCTTTTTCGCCCTTTTCATCTATAAAAATTAGTTTATATGTATTGTTCGGGTCATCCTCGCTACGTGAAAAAATCCAAGTTGTGTTTGGATCATTTGTGTCGTCAGCCCATGTTCCGAGAAGTTTTTCCTCAAACACTACATCTGAACTGGTATAAAACGGATCTATTGACATTATAGGAATGCATCCGCCCAAAATAGTTGCTAAAGCATAAAAAAGCACTTTTTTCGTTCTCATTTTCTTTTCCTTATTTAACAGCCGTTTATTTCCTTATTCTACAAGTACTCAATCTATAACAGATTATGATTTATCTTTTATATATTCAGGCTTTAAATAGCAATTGTCAATTGAAAAGATTGCTCAAAAAGAATACAGTGCATAATCAAAAATCCGAATTATAATAAATAAAAAACTTAGAAAGGAATCTATACTTTGGAATTAACTTTGTTAGACTGGACTACCATCGCCCTGTGTGCAACTATGATGGGTATAACAAAAACCTGGATTCCGAGACCTGGAATCTTAGCTGTTCCGTTGATAGCCAATGTTTTCGAGGATACCAAAGAATCTACGGGATTATTACTCGGTATTCTTATTTTGGCGGATATTTTCGCTATTATTTATCACAGGCAAAATGCAAGATGGCAACATATTGTTCGTCTGCTCCAAGCGGCTGTTAAACTGCTATTTTAAGTTAGCTCAATATGACAGAAAAACAGAATTCAAATGAATTTGATATGTTGCGAGAGCACATGCTCAGACATGACCTTAAAGGAAGAGGCATTACAACTCCTCGCCTGCTAAAGGTTATGGCAGAAGTTCCGCGCGAGGAGTTTGTGCCAAATTCTTATCGCTCGCAGGCGTATAAAGATGGTCCCCTGCCTATCGGGCTTGAACAAACGATTTCTCAACCTTACATTGTCGCTCTTATGACACAGGAGCTTCACATTAGTAAAGATTGTATCGTTCTGGAAATTGGAACTGGCAGCGGATACCAAACTGCTATTCTGAGCAGACTCGCAGCGAAAATCCATACAGTAGAAAGATTCACTGAATTATCTCGAACCGCCCGAGCAGTTTTGGAAAAATTGGGCTATGATAATATCGATTTTTATGTCGGTGACGGCAGCGAAGGCTGGCCTGCATCGAAATTGCCGGAAAAAGGATACTTCGACAGGATTATAGTCACCGCGGCAGTCCCGGCAATACCCAGGCCGCTTATCAATCAGCTTGCAGATGGCGGCCTGATGGTTATTCCTGTTGGCTATGCAGGCACACAGGAACTTATACTCTGTGAAAAAAGAGGAGAAAAAATAATTGAGACAAATATATGTGATGTCCGATTCGTTAAGCTGTTTGGTAAATATGGTTTTCAGCCGTAGAGTTTTTGGATTCCCGCCTGCGCGGGAATGACAGAGTCAAATAATGATGGAAGAAACCAGTAAATCACAAAATAAAATCGAATTGTCCACACCGATCCAATATCTAAAAGGTGTCGGTCCTTCGAGAGCGGCTGTTTTTTCACAATTGGGCGTGGAAACAGTTGGTGATTTGCTGGAATATTTTCCCCGAAACTGGAATTTCCTTCCTGAACCTATAAAAATCAATCAGATGCAGCCCAACAAGGAAACTGCTCTGATTGGCATGATTGAATCAATAGACTATCAGAGCTACCACAGGCAGCCGCTGTTCGAGGCGCTTATTAGTGATGAAACAGGGATTTGCAGGATTGTCTGGTTTCATGGTGCATATCTTCGTAATCAACTGGAGCCGGGGCAGATAATTTTTGCATACGGTAAAGTCACTCAATATAAACATCAGCTTCAGTTGACGAATCCCAAATTTTTCATTCTTGATGAGGAACATTCAAGGTCGCCTGAAGACTTGAGCGGCGGGATTTATCCTGCAACTAAAGAGCTTTCCAACAGGCAAATAAAACGAATAATAAAACCTGTCCTGGAAAAAAATGATGAGCTTATAAACGAGTTTTTCGATAGCAGGTTTTTGAAAAAAAATAATCTAATAAGCAGAAAAGATGCGTTTTCATGGATACATCAGCCGCCAGACGAAAAGAAACTTGCTCAGGCAAAACGAAGGTTAAAGCATGATGAGCTTTTTCTGATGCAATTGGGTCTAGCGCTGAGGCGTTATAAGGCTCAGCATTTCTCTTCTGCGACACCCTGCGTTTATTCAAATGAGATTGACAGTCGAATCAGGAAACGTTTTCCTTTCCTTTTGACTGAAGACCAGGACAG
>CAYSHS010000140.1:0-8033 GCA_964430845.1 uncultured Pirellulales bacterium
AGCTGGGAACATGCCGCAAGGTTTTATATTCAAAATATGAGATGGATATTTATATCAGGCAATCCACAATCGAAGGCAAAACAATACCGCGCCAGCAATGGCAGAAAATCAGAAGGGATTTACTATGCAAGGCGAAATAAAAAAAGCCGTCTGTTTTGGGGACAGGACGGCAGGACGAAACTTACGAAACATATCTTATCAGGAGACTCCCAAAATGTCAAATCTAAAAGAGAGTATCGGAGACCTATTGCTCTATCTGCAAACACCACTTGGACGGAATGAAAAACAAAACGGTTTTAACTTGATTGAAATATTGTTGTTTCAATACATCGAGATTAAATATTCAGGGGATTCAAAATGAGTATTGAACAGCAAGAACAAATCGAAAAGCGCATAAGTCAAATGCCAAAAATATATCGAGCAATATATAAATCTGCAATGAAGGGGACAAGCAGAAAATCGGCTATTCATTCTTTCTGTCTTGAGTGTACTGGGTACGAAAAAGAAGAAGTTAGACTATGCACGTCTTTAAGTTGTCCGTTATACGAGTTCAGGCCGTACAAGGAACGGTCAAAGCGTAGCGATAAACGGCTTGGTTTAAGTGTAGAATCAAAAATAACTGTTCAGAGGTAGTATTAAACGTTATGGAAGAAGATAATGTAAAAAAGAAGTCTGAAGGGCTATGGATACCAAGCGACATTCTCCATATACCGAGTTCGATTCTTGATCCTCTTGGAAAAATAATCTTTGCTCATATTTACAGCTTTGGGAAAAAGGGTTGTTTTCAAAGCAATGAGACTATCGCAAAACTGTTTGCTGTTTCTATCCGGCCAATAAGCGATAGAATTGCAAACATGAAGGAAGGCAATTTAGTATATGTTATGTCTCCCAAAAGTCCATTCCGAACGGTTTGGGCAAAATCACATCCAGACGTACAAAAAGCAGTCTATCTACCCTATCGAACTTGTAAGATACCCAAATCTGAACTTGAGACCGGACAGGAAACGTCCAAGTTACTACGACAAAATTATCCAAGTAACGATACCGAAAACGACCAAGTTACTATGCAAAAAACGTCCAAGTTACCAAGACAAGAACATCCTGCTACTTATATAGAGACTAATATAATGACTAACAAAGAGACTTATAGAGATACTAAATCAAGAGCGAGCGATAATCTTACATCTGAACACAAGCAAAAGAATAATAAATACACTCTCGATAAAGTGATTGCTGAAGCTGAAAAGTTAAACATATCAATACAAATGGCTAAGGATTTTTATAACTACTATAACTCCCAGGGTTGGCTACGAAGCAATGGGCTACCGATCACCGATTTGGATTCGGCACTTGAGAATTGGAAAAATAAACAACGTTCATTCAATAATGGCAATAACGAATCGCCGCCCCCGATGAGGAACAAGGATGGTAAGACGCCAAGACAGTTGGATATTGAAAAACGCGGTGGAAAATGAAAGATATAAAAATTATGAGTAAACCAACTAATACAGAAAAATATATACAAGGATTAGATGACAAAATTTACCGGCAGCAAAGAATATTTAATGCTGTTCGTGCCTACATCGACAGCAAAAGACATAAATCAAACAGGAATAAACAAAAATTGAAAAAAACAGAAAAATAAAATTGAATGTTCATAGAGCAAGTAAATATTTTTTAGCTAAGCAAGTATTATATACTTGACATCATATCAAGTAGTAATGTATATTAGGAATATGATTATGAAACAATTAGCAAAAGCAATTAAAAAATCAGGTAAAAGCAGATATAAGATCAGCAAAGAAACCGGTATTGACCAGGCTGTTTTGTGTCGAATAGCAAACGGCAACGGCAGTTGCAGTTTTAAAACGTTTGATAGATTATGTGAATATCTGGGACTTGAACTCGTGGAGAAAAAACCGAAAATAAAAGACAGGTGATATTATGAGAATTTATAGAGCGAAATATAAAGACAGGGACGGCCAACAAAAGAAAGCTGAAAAATGGTATTTGGATTTTTCAGACCATAATCAGCTTAGGCATAAAATACCAGCGCTTACTGATAAGAGGTCAAGTGAAGAGCTTGGACGAAACATCGAAAGTTTAGTTAATTGCCGGATTTCAGGACTTGAATTGGATGTTAAATTAAATCAGTGGATTGAGACTGTACCCGACAGCCTGTTAAAGAAGTTTGTAAGCTGGGGATTGATTGAAGGTCAAAGAACGGAATTTGCAAAGCCGCTAAGCGAACATATTACCGATTATGTCAATGTCTTAAAAGCTAAGGGATTTGCAAAGGCTTATATTCGACATACACACAACAGGCTCAAAAAGATTATTGAGGATTGCCGCTTTACTTTCTTTAGGGATATTACAAAGAGTGCAGTTGAGATTTATATCGGCAAACTTCAAAAAGAAGGTTCGAGTAAAACAACAGCCGGACATTATTTAGACTGCTTAAAGAGTTTTCTTAATTGGGCGCAGCTTGACCAGCGAATAAATAATAATCCGATTGCCAAGATTGCTAAACCTGCCAGAGATTCAGAGCGAAAAGGAATATTAACGGCTGAACAGTTTATGCACCTGATTAAAGACACCTTCGATAAGAATATCCTAATCGGCAGGACAACAGGGCAGGAGCGGGCTATTTTGTATCTACTGGCAGGAACAACAGGGATACGGAAAAACGAACTATTGAGCCTTACATGGAGCGATATAAACATTCTGGCTGATAATCCTTTTATTTGTATTCGGGCTTGTATCGCCAAGAATCATAAAGAAGCATTACAGCCTTTAGCTCCTATGGCAGTAAGCATTTTACAAGCCCTGAAAGCCAGTATAAGGCCGAAAGATACAGACAGGGTATTTCCTGCCTTTAAGAAGTCAATTAACACGGCTGATTTGATTAGAGACGACCTGAAAGCCGCTGGACTTCCTTTATTCGATAGAGAAAACAATGAGATTGTATTTCACAGCCTGAGAAACAGTTATATATCATTCCTTGCCAACAGCCAGACACCGGCTAAGGTTATACAGAAACTTGCCAGACATTCAGACCCGCGATTGACATTCAATACTTATGCAAGAGTATTACCGGAAGCGGAACAGAAAGCGGTGACATATTTACCGAATTTTGGGAATTTTGTCTTTACCACCTGCTTGGACAAATTCGGGGAAAGACAGGATATTATCAGAGACAACCAGAGACAAAAAAACAGCCAGAACACAGTAAAAACCGCGTTTCTGGCTAAACAAGAAACTCCCCGAGTAGGGCTCGAACCTACGACCTAGCGGTTAACAGCCGCTCGCTCTACCTATTGAGCTATCGGGGAATAGCACTAAATCAAGAATTTCAAATCCACTATATTATAGGGTCTTTATTAGTCTTAATTTATCGGTATATTATGCCATCTTCTTAAAATTTGTCAAGTACAAGTCTTTTTTTTGAATAATATAATGAAAAAACAACCAGATACTGGAAAAAAAGCCACAACTATTGTAAACTACCTATTTTATAAAATTTAAGTAGTCTGCCCTGTTGTTCGATATATAATGATGGGCGTTTCTTTACCCGAACAGGAGGCGTATATAGCGCATATAACATGTTGTTATATAAGAATTTAGTTTGCGCTTAAGGATTTTTACGTTAATATTATAATATGGCAAAAGACATTCTCGATGTTGGTAGTTTTAGTATTATCAGGCGGTTGGGAACCGGCGCCCGCAGTACGATTTATTTAGCCACCGATTTGGAAGATAATACCCAGGTAGCACTGAAAAGGATTATTTTTGAAAAACCCGAAGATATCCGAGTCTTCGAGCAGGTAGAGACAGAGTACAAGGTTGCGATTGGAATAGACCATCCTTACCTGCGGAAGTGCTATAAACTCAAAAAAATACGCAACATGTTCAAAATAAAAGAGATGCTGCTATCTATGGAGTACTTCGACGGCCAGAGTCTCGAGGACTGCCCGTCATTGAGTTTGGGTGATGTTTTGCTTGTTTTCAGGATGATTGCCAGCGGCTTGGACGCGATGCACCAGCACGGCTTCATACATTGCGATATTAAGCCCAATAACATACTTATCAATAAAGCAGGCTCAATTAAAATTATCGATTTAGGCCAAAGCTGTAAAATCGGAACGACGAAAAAGAGAATCCAGGGGACACCCGATTACATTGCACCCGAGCAGGTCAAGCGCAAACCTCTGACTCCAAAAACAGACATTTACAATCTTGGCGCAACGATGTACTGGGCGATTACAGGCAAGCACGCCCCGACTTTAATCCCGAAAAAGAACCAATTCGGATTACCTGTCATGGAACCAAAACGAGCACCTCACGAAATCAAAAAACTCCTGCCCATAGGTGTCTCGAAACTTGTAATGGACTGCATCGCAGACGAGCCTTTGCAGCGGCCAAGGGATATGATGACGGTTATATCGAGACTCGATCTTATGGTGCATAGTATTTTCGGCGATAAGATTAAAACAACTAAAAATGCCTCAAACAATCATTGAACTTCTAAAAAAAGGAACCAGGGCGAACCGCGAGGATACACTTCGCAGCGGCAACCTTGTTGAATTGCCGGGAAAGGGAAGTCTCATTATTACAGGCGACCTTCATGGACACAGGCGCAATTTCGAGCGCATAGCTACTTTCGCAGACCTTCCCAACTATCCCGACAGGCATATAATATTGCAGGAAATCATACACGGCGGCCCCGAAGATTTACACGGAGGCTGCCTTTCTTATAAGCTATTATTCGATGCTGTGCGCTATAAATTGTCTTTCCCCGGGCGAGTTCATATTATTATGGGCAACCATGATACCGCCTTTATGCTAAACAGCGAGGTGATGAAGGACGGCAGGGAAATGAACCGAGCGATGTGCATGGCGATGGAAAGGGAATATAAAGAAGCAGGAGCAGAGATAGTTCAGGCAATAAAGCAATACCTTTTTTCACAGCCGCTGGCGGTAAAATGCAAAAACAGGATATGGATTTCACATTCTTTGCCCGCGGACCGTTTCGCCGATAAATTCGATCCGGCAATTATGGAAAAGTCTCTGACATTTGACGATATAACCAGGCCAGGCTCTGCTTATCTCTTAACATGGGGCAGGAACCTGAGTCAGAACGTACTTGATAAAATGGCAAAAATCTTCGATGTCGATATTTTCGTTTTGGGTCATCAGCAGCAGGACCAGGGATGGTCAAAAGCCGGGAAGAATCTTTTAATTATTGCTTCCAATCACAACCACGGCCATATACTTTCAATTGACCTGGAAAAAACTTATAATATCGAACAGTTGACAGACGCTCTCGTGCCTCTGGCATCTATATCGTAAGAAAAATAAAAAAGGATTTATTGTCATTCTGAACGGAGTGAAGAATCTCTTTTTCAACTCGAAGCTCGAATGTTTCGCTCCGCTCGACATGATAAAAACTGGGAATTATTGATTTTTATTATGGACTGGTTTTATTATTTAGTTCTGTTCGCGATTGCATCGCAATTGCTTTTTTTGTTCCAGGCTTTTAAGAACTACCGCTACGCATTTCAAAAATTCAAAAAGAAACGCTGGTATCGTCCTCAAACGGCATTGATAATTCCCTGTAAAGGTTTGGATTCGGCTTTCAACCAAAACATCTCATCTTTTTTTCACCAGGATTATGAGAACTACAAGTTATGGTTCGTTGTAGAAGATGAATCCGATCCTGCATATAGTGCGCTGTGCAAAATTAAAGAACAGTTGCAGTGCGAATCGAAGGCTCTTGATGTGCAGGTTTTTGTCGCAGGTAAAAGTCAGTCTTGCAGCCAGAAAATTCATAACCTGCTGTACTGTTATAATAAAATCGGCAACGATATCGACGTTCTTGCTTTTGCGGATTCCGATATATGCGTGCATAAAGACTGGCTCAGTCATCTTGTTTACCCTCTTTGTAAATCGAAATACGGGGCCGCTACAGGTTATCGATGGTTTGTGCCCGAAAGGAACAATCTGGCAAGCCTTGCACTTTCGTCAATAAACGCCAAAGTAGCCCAATTGCTCGGAAACACTCTTTTCAACCAGGCATGGGGCGGCTCGATGGCTATTCGCACTGAAGTTTTTCGCAGGGTAGGTCTTGACAGGTTATGGCCAAAAGTTTTAAGCGATGATTTGTCACTGAGCATCGCGGTAAAAAAAGCCGGCATGAAAGTCGCTTATGTTCCGGCCTGCCTCGTGGCTTCCTACGAATCTACTACGTGGCGAAAACTATTCGAATTTGCCCGAAGACAGTTTTTGATTACACGCGTGTACGCTGTTAAGACATGGTTTTTCGGTTTTTTCAGCTCTATTTATTCCGTGCTAGGTTTATGGGGTGGAACTATCATTGCAGGACTTGTACTTGCAGGCTACTGGCCCGATTCGCAATTTACTTCGCGGAAAAGGATAATTTTATTGTCACTTCCCGCGGTTTTTTTCATTAGCCAGCTTATCAGGGCTGCATTGCGGCAGAGAATGATTGCAAAACTCCTGGAAAAAGACCGCCGACGAATGCGGGCGGCCTGTGCCGCTGATATTCTCCTTTCATGGTTTTGGTCACTCCTGCTGATGTTCTTTATCCTTTCCTCAGCCTTCGGAAACCAGGTCTGCTGGCGCTCGATAAGATACAAGCTCAAGAGCCGGACAGAGACACAGATAGTTGGAAATAAATAAAGATTTCCGGTACAACCTATTGCAACAACTCCTTTAATATTTTCTATTGACTTGTTATGTTTATAAATGTATTCTATAATTATGTCGAGAGCAAAACGAGTTACTTTAGGTGGATATGTTTATCATGTGCTGAACCGTGCGAACGGCCGTCTGCGCATATTTCGCAAGCATGACGATTTCCTCGCTTTCGAGCAGGTAATGGCAGGGGCAATCGAACAATTTGACATACGCTTGTGCGGCTATTGAATGGCAGAATGTTACGGCAAAAAAAATGAAGCTGGAAGACCAAAAAAAGTACCTGACACCTTTAATTCCCCCTAGTGCCATTATAAGGTGTCCCCAGATTATTCCCGATTATTCCCCCAAACCTTTAATTCTCCTCAATTTTGGCCAGGTTGGATTTGTATGTAATGCCAAAAAGTCGGTCTGTCAAAGTGATATAAACAGCTGAGGGAGGAGGATTGCCCTTTGGAAGCCCAAACCACAAATATTTCAAATCTTCCGGCTGCGATAGAGCACAGAAACCATACAGGTATGTACCATCAGGTTTGAAAATGTCTACCCACGTACGCGAAGAGTTAGTGTTCAAGCCGCAGGGTGGAAGATTAGGTGAAGCGACAAACAATTCTGCAGGATATACATTTCTATTTAAAACATTGAAATGGTATTCAGTAAATTGTTGACCGTCAACGATAGAGTCCTCTGTGCCCGTAAAAGCTAATACCGGATCGGGTATTGATTCATTCTTTTTTGTATTTTGCTTTGCACAAGATGCAAGCAATATACAAATACCAACCATTAAAAATAGCGATCGTTTCATAATATTCTCCTTTTAAATTCATTTGCTAAAGCTACTTTTCTCTGACATTTCCCTTTAAACAATTGGGATTATAATCGTTTGTAATTTTGATAGGGGCGGATCCCCTATTAATTGCTCACGGCCAAAGTTAGCTCATGGAGTAAACTCTTTTCTTATTTTTATAGTGCTTCAATACATAATCTATCTCCATTTTTATAAATATCCAGGGGGAAGAATTAAAGGTGTCAGGTACGAATGGCACTGAAATTAGCGTAACATCTTTATTTGAAAGTAGTTACGAGAACTCCTAACTTCCGATGACCTGTTGATTTCTTTTTGTCGATTTCATAAGGAATTGTATTTGTAACATCAAAGCTTTTATCAGGATAAATTAGATTGAAAAATCCTTCTCTGACAGAGGTTAATGAAACAATGTAACTCCTTGTTCTATAAGAACTTATCCTTATTTCAGTGCCATTCGTGTCAGGTACTTTTTTTGGTCTTCCTCTTGGTCTTAAAGTTGATTCCAGCTTCA
>CAYSHS010000141.1:0-8026 GCA_964430845.1 uncultured Pirellulales bacterium
ATTCAAAATCTCGACAGTAAAGAAACTACATCCCAAGAAACATATTTGCTTTTTAAGGAAAAAAGCAGGATTACGATATCGCATACTCGGAAGTCTTATACACATATAGAATACGATGATGCATTCTTTGAAGAATATATGAAAGACAGTTCCGATCCGCGTACAATGGTCGAGCAAATTCTTAAATGCGAGTACAAAAGTCTCGGCATATCGACTATTGACGGCGTTAAAGTCGAAGGATTCCAGACACAAGACCCTAATTATATGGAAGGTCTTCTCGGCAAGGTTGATATCAAGTTATGGGTGGATTTGAAAACACAATTGCCCGTCAAGATCGAAAGGAACATTCAAAGGGAAGATCCGATGAATATCAGCAGTGTTATGAACAACTTCCAATGGAATGTCCCTGTGGGTGCTTCTGAATTTAAACCTGTAATTCCTGAAGACTATACATCGGCTACGGGTGGCTCCATTAAAATGCCTGCCTGGAATGAAGAAACGGCAATACAAGGTTTAAAATACTATGCAGATTTTACTAACCACTATCCGGAAGAATTAGTCAGAGTATTAGCCTCTCCAATGAGAGAAATTGAAAAGAGTGATACCTCTGCCGCAAGGCAGTTTCAAAAAGAGTTGGAAGGGCTTAATGAAGAAGAAAAAATCCATAAACGTGCAGATATCGCTATGCCTATACAGGGAGCGTGTGCTTTTTATATGATTCTTGGCGATGAAGATAAGGACCCGGCTTATTATGGAGATATAGTTTCTCCGGAGGATGCGAACCAGGTTCTCATGCGATGGAAAATTTCTGATAATGATTACAGGGTTATTTTCGGTGACCTTAAAGTGGAAACAGTTACCTACGAAACTCTTGTCGAGCTTGAAAAGATGTTGCCGAAATAACAGTCCAGTTTGTACTAACCTCAAAGGCCGGGCTTTTAACTCGGCCTGTTTTATATTCACTTCAACTATAATTATTAAAGGTTCCAGGCTTTTGCGAAGGCTTTGAAGCTTCTATCGTAAGTTTTTTCTACTTCATCGGGGAAGCAACAGGCCGGAAGCTGCTTCATTGCTAAATGGTAACTTATACAATCGCAGCATACGCCTGTTTTATTGCAACCTGAATATGAACAATTACAGTTTTTTAAGTTTTGTTGTTTTTTACATTCCATGGTAAAGAATCACGCTTTAAGCTTTTCTGTGATTAATTCGGAGGCGCGTTTCAGGGCTTCGTCGAGTTTTTCAGGGTTCTTGCCTCCGGCCTGCGCCATTTGAGGTTTGCCTCCTCCGCCGCCATCGACTATGGGAGCGATTGCTTTCACGATGTCACCGGCACTGAGGCCTTTTTCCACAAGGTCGTTTGTCACTCCTGCAATCAGCGTTACTTTGCCTTCTTCGTCGAATCCCAAAACAATCGCTGCCGACTGCGACTTCTTCTTGAGCATGTCTATCGCTTCCCTTGCCTGCTCGATAGAAGCGCCGGAAAGTCTTCCAACAATGACAGAGCTTTCGCCTATCCTTTGACAATTATCAAGCAATTCTCTTGCCTGACTAATACAATCGGAGCCTGATGTTTTCGATGCTGACTTGAGCTTTTTGGCAAGCTCTTTATTATTTGCAAGCAATTTCTCTACCCTGTCTATCAATTCATCGGAAGGGACTTTGAGCATTACCGAGAGACTATCGACAATGTCGCTTGCTTTATTAAGATAACTGTTTAATCCTGAGCCGGCAATTGCCGTGATTCTGCGAACTCCTGCGGAGATGCTCTCTTCTTTTATTATTTTAACGCCGCCTATGGCGCCTATCCTGTCAACATGCGTCCCGCCGCAGAATTCCTTGCTGAATGCTGTGGCGAGGGCATCCTGCCCTCGCTCGTTAAAACGCGAACTGGAAGTCCGCGACACATCGGCGCCGATGGCAACTACTCTGACTTCGTCACCATATTTCTCTCCGAACAAAGCCATCGCACCAAGTTTTTGCGCTTCATCCCGCGGCAGCACGGCCGTTGTCACTGGAGCATCCTCAATAATCTTTTCTCCGATTAATTCCTCGACCTTTTTTATTTCCTCGCGCGAAAGCGACTTGGGATATGTAAAATCGAATCGCAGATAGTCAGGACCAACATAGCTTCCCTGCTGAGCTACCGATTTACCCAAAACCTGCTGCAAAGCCCACTGAAGCAGGTGAGTGGCGGTATGATTTTTCTTTATCGCTTCCCTGTCCCTGCTGACAATAGCCATCACATACTGGCCTGCACTAAACGAACCTTCGACAACTCTGCCTTTATGAATTATACAGTTAGCGATTCTTATCGTATTTTCCACAAGAAAACGCGAGTTAGTATTTTCAATAACGCCGCAGTCACCAACCTGGCCGCCCATCTCTGCGTAAAAGCATGTCCTGTCAAGAATAAGACCAGCTTCTGCATTTACATCTATTTGTCCTTCGTTCCTGAAACCATCTTTATCAATCCATCCTGCAATTTTACTTTCGCAACTGTCCAGGTGATACTTGTGCATGTCCTCGGTGACAGGTAGCTCCGTATCAGTCAAGGATGCCATAAGCGAATCGCTTTTTTGGGCCTGCCTCGCTCGTTCTCTCTGCTCTTCCATAAGCCCGGCGAATTTTTCTGTATCGACTTTAAGATTCCGTTCCTGCGCCATAAGCTGGGTCAAATCGAGCGGGAAACCGAACGTGTCATAAAGCTGGAATGCATCTTCGCCTGTGATAATTTTATCTTTCGACTCCTCCGCGCGTTGTGCTGCCGTATTGAATATCTCTATGCCCCTGTCGAGCGTTCTTCCGAAACTTTCCTCTTCGGACTGAATTACCGTCGATACGTATTCCGCTCTGTCTTTAATTTCACCGAACGCATCTCCCATACAATCTACGACGACAGGAACAAGCTTATAAAGGAAAGGCTCGTGCATTCCAAGCTCCCTGCCAAATCTCGAAGCCCTGCGAAGTATTCTGCGAATCACGTATCCTCTTCCCTCGTTGGACGGCGTCGCGCCGTCTGTTATTGCGAAAACAAGCGAGCGAATATGGTCTGCGATGACACGAAAAGCATTGTCGGTTTTGTTGCCAAGCTCGCTTGTATATTTGCAGCCTGTAAGCTTACCGGTGTAATTGATTATGGGCATAAATACGTCTGTATCGTAATTGCTTTTTTTATTCTGCATCACAGCGACTATTCGCTCCAGGCCTGCGCCTGTGTCAACATATCTGGCTGAAAGAGGTAAGAGCTTTCCGCCAGGCTGGCGATTATATTGTATGAAAACGAGGTTCCATAATTCGACGTATCTCGCGCAGCCGCTATTGACCTGGCATTTATGCCCGGGAACATTTTTCAAATCGCACCTGTCGGGCCCCAGGTCTATGTGTATTTCGCTGCAAGGCCCGCAAGGACCCGTTTCACCCATTTCCCAGAAGTTATCTTTCTTTCCGAAAGAAATCACTCGCTCGGCGGGAATCGGTGTCACCTTCGTCCATAAATTTTTTGCTTCAGTATCTTCAGGCAGGCCGTCGTTCTCATCACCAGCAAAAACTGTAGCCCACAGTCGATTCGGGTCAATCTCCCATATTTTCGTTAAAAGCTCCCATGCCCATTCAATCGCTTCGGCTTTAAAATAATCGCCGAAAGACCAGTTACCGAGCATCTCGAAAAATGTATGGTGGTATGTGTCTTTGCCAACTTCTTCAAGGTCATTGTGCTTGCCACTAACACGAAGACATTTCTGGCTGTTGACCGCGCGCGGATAAGGCGGCGCAGTCAAACCGAGAAATATGTCCTTGAACTGGTTCATCCCTGCATTGGTAAAAAGCAAAGTCTGGTCACCTTTCGGTACGATAGGTGAGCTTGGTACGAACATATGTTTTTTCTCTCTGAAAAAATCGATGAACTCACTTCTTATCTGCGCTGCACTTTTCATAGTCACTCTACATCTCTAAGCGAAATTTACTCCAGCAAATTAAACAATACCTTTAGTGGATAATACCTTATTTTTTATTTCCTCGCACAAGTCTTTATTTTCAACAAGAAATTTTTTGGCGTTTTCTCTGCCCTGTCCGAGTTTCATTTCGCCGTAGTTGAGCCAGGCACCGCTTTTTTCGACAATATTACAGCCTGTAGCCATATCGAGCAAATCTCCTTCGTAGCTGATTCCATAATCGAACATCATATCGAATTCCGTCTCACGGAAAGGCGGTGCGATTTTATTTTTTACTACTCTTGCTCTGACCCTTGAGCCGATTGCACCTGTATTATCTTTTATAGTAGTGATTCGCCGCAGGTCGATTCGCACAGAGCTGTAAAATTTCAGTGCCTTGCCTCCTGTTGTAGTCTCAGGATTTCCGAACATGACGCCTATCTTCATACGTATCTGGTTTATAAAAACAAGAGCGGTTTTGCTTTTGCCTATAATACCTGTCAGTTTCCTCATCGCCTGGCTCATTAATCGTGCCTGCAAGCCCATGTGACTGTCACCCATCTCACCTTCTATTTCAGCTCTCGGAGTCAAAGCGGCTACAGAATCGACAACGATAATATCAACAGAGTTCGAGTTGACGAGCATCTCTGCTATCTCGAGCGCCTGCTCACCGTTATCAGGCTGACTGACCAGCATACTGCTCACATCAACGCCGAGTCTTTTTGCCCAGGTTGTATCGAGAGCATGTTCGGCATCTATAAAAGCCGCGACACCGCCTTCTTTCTGGGCATTGGCAATGACATGAAGTGCAAGAGTAGTCTTTCCCGACGATTCAGGTCCGAACAGCTCGGTAATTCTGCCTCGCGGAATTCCCACCCCGCCAAGAGCAATATCAAGCGAAATCGAGCCTGTGCTTATCCCGGAGATTTTCGCGTATTTATTTTCGTCCATCCGCATAATGGAACCCTGGCCGTACTGCTTTTCGATTTGCAAAATCACCCTTTGCAAAGCTTCTTCTTTGCCGGTAGCTTTTACTTCTGCCGCTGCTTCTTTTTTCTTCGCCATGCTTTTTTCTCTCCTTAATAAATGTTAAAAATAGCTTCTGTAAAATTGAAGTCAGGCATACAATATAAAGAAAAAATTTCTTCATTTAATTTTTTCTTTGTATTACACATAATACCTGAATGTAAATTATTCATAAGCTATCACACGAAACAAGTTTTATGAAGAAAATCTTGTAAACCGATTTTCTTCTCAAAAGGTATGTCTGACTTCAATTTTACAGAATTCCTAATAATATAAAACGGTAACTAAAACATACTTTTTTTGCCTATTGCAAATTATACTTTCCCAACAATGTATAAACAGGCCCTTTGGGAGTCAATTCGCTCTGGTAAATACAAACCGAATCAACCGGCATAACATCGAGCCTGTAATCTTCATATTTTTTCGATAACTGTGCCAGCTTCACACCTGCCTTGGAATTTTTGATCCTGCAAAGCGTAAGGTGTCCTTCGAATTTCCTGTTCTCTTCCGGCCAGCCTGCGAAAGCCAACTGTGTTTCAAGGTCATCCTGCAATTTAAGCAGGTTTTCATTGTCCTTCCCCGCGCCGACCCATAACACACGGGCACTCTGCCCACCGAAAGAGCCAACGCCTCCGATTTCAATATCGAAACATTTATGCCTTACAGTAACTTCTTTTGTTATATTGCAGACATCTACGAGCTGCGCATCGCTTATTTCACCTAAAAATTTCAATGTAAGGTGCATATCTTCAGGCTCCACCCACTTGGCGTCGCCTTTTTTTAAATCGACTTTGCCAAGCATTTCCCTTTGCAAATCCGCAAGGTCATCTTTAATCACCTTATCAATATCTATGGCAATAAAAACACGCACCAGTAAAAATCCTAAACTCTAAACCCTAAATCCTAAACAAACCTGTCCTGAGCGAAGCCGAAGGATTCCAATTGACCAGTTTCAAAAAATATGGATAATTGAGCCTTTAGCCAATGTGCCGTATTTTAACCTCTGATTACTATGATTTCACGAAAAAAACAAAAGAATCAGCACAATTATTATATTAAATGGCTGCTCCATAGAAAGCCTGATTATTCTGTCATTTCGAGTCCGCCATCGGCGGATCGATAAATCTGATAAAAATTGTCATTGCGAAGGAGTCCTCTAATAGCGAACGACTGCGGCAATCTCCTTTCTCAATCATAAATGAACACTAATAAACACAACAAATAATGAGATTTTTATGAACGTTATCCCTTATCTGTTGACACGAGCTATGTTTTCAAGGTATTATCTTTTATATGAAAAAAGAATACGATTTTTCTAAGGGAACACGGGGAAAGTTTTATAAAACAAAGGTAGAGTTGAAATTGCCTTCATTAAAAATAAAATGATTTAAAAATATATTCAACTTATAACAGGAGGAAAAAAATGCCCAAAAAAGGAGAAAAACACAAACCGGAAACATTACAAAAGATTAGCATAAGTCGCAAGGGAAAAAAAGCTTGGAATAAATCTAAACCTTGGGAAAAATTAGAGAAAAGGGAAATTGGAATAGGAAAAAGACAAATTCTAAAATGGATAAAAGATAAAGATTTACAGACAATTATTAGGAGAGATTATGCTACAGCACAAATATGTGAAGAAGAGGGTCTTTTTAAACCCGCAATCATTCTATACGCTGGCTTGCTGGAAGCTCTCTTGAGGTACAAGATTGACAAAGACAAAGAAGAAAAGTTTGAAAAACTCATTGAAAAAGCTTCGCAATTACAGTTAATAAAACGCGAACAAGCTAGCCACATGCAAACTGTTAGAGACTTCAGAAATTATGTTCATATCTATAAAGAAATATCTGCTGATTTAGAAATCATTAATGAGGGTATAACAAAACTTTGTAGACAACTATGTGATTCTATAATAGAAACACTTAAGGTTAAGTAAATCTATAAATCACAAAGAACTAAGAGAATCAGGGTTATGTATTTAAGTTGATTGAATGGGAATAATAACAAAGTAATGTTTCTTGACTGTTTTTCCAAAAACTTAGTTCGGAACCGAAATTTTTCAGTGTGCTCTGTGACTTGAAAATGGAGTTAGTTTAACGTTAAAATCGGTCCTTCATTGGGGGCGATGTCAATAATAGGCGTATAGTCATCTTTTTGCCAGCGTTCTTAGCTGCATAGCAGATTTTCAAGCTCGATTCTGGGATTCTTGGGGCTAAGCTCCAGGTGCTTGGAGGCATCTAAAATTTCTATGCCCACAATTTCCTCCAACGGGCCGAAATCTATTGCTATATCTTCAGTGATTCGCATCGTTGTTACTTCAACAGGTTTTTTCTTAAAAGATATATATGCCGCATCGACTTTTGGGTCGTATTTAATCTTCATAAAATTATTCTCCGAAATAAAAAACGTACACCGTAATAACTATTATTTCTTCACTTTCCTCAACTACAATAGGCATTACCTGTTTCACTTCATAATATTTATCTTTCCATTTAGAGCCAAAGTGAAAATTTTTTCTAAATGCTCTACGGCCTTTTTAGCCGGAGACTCCTCTCCTTCCTGTATTGCTAATTGTACTTCTTCCTGCGAAGCCCCACGGTCAATTAACTGATCCAAGGCATGTTGTGAAAAAACAATCTCTTTCAAACAATATTCTCCTTAGAGAACTCAAAACCATATCTTATGTTCCGGCCACAAATAGTTATTATATACTTGAATGATGAAAGAAGGAAATCTTTTTTGGCAGAAAATCGAAGTCTTAACAACTGGATTCCCGCCCATCCGATCCGCCACAGGCGGACTCAGGACAGGCTCTACGTAGGAATAATCCTGCTTTGTCAGAGACTCCGCCGCGGCAGGCAAAATGCAAAAAAAAAGTGTAAATCTGCGTCAACCTGCGATTAGTTTAATGTTACAATAGTTCCTTCGTTGCGGGCGATGTCGATAATGGAAGTGTAATCGTCTTTTTTACCAGTGTACAGGGCAACTATGATAATGCAGAAAAAAAGCAGATTTCAAAGCCAACGGTCGGATTCGGACCGACAACCCCTGGTTTACAAAACCAGAGCTCT
>CAYSHS010000142.1:0-8023 GCA_964430845.1 uncultured Pirellulales bacterium
TTGCATATTTCTTGAAAAATGATGAACAACACCCATGGACAATTGACAGCCAATATTTCCAGTCAGGAAAATTCTCAGCAAAATCAGGAATGATTGGAGACAACCAGACAAGCGGATTGGAATTTGATGTCAATCTGGAAAATCCTGGAAATTTGAACTTCAACTTAAAAACATCCTCTAAAACCGGGGCAGATTATGCTAAACTATACATCGATGGAGTATACCAGAAAAGATGGTCCGGAGTAGCAAATTGGAAAAATGAGTCATTTAACCTGCCTGCTGGAGACCATAATATAAAGATAACCTATGAATCAGGCCATGTAGGGCATGGTGGAGAAAATGCTGTTTGGATTGATGATGTTAAAGTAACACCAAATGAATACATATGGGCAAACTAAAATTTAGGGGAATCTCAAGTGTATCGAACGGCTGAGATTGCCGCGCTTCGCTCGCAATGACATTGTTAATTAGCTGGTTATTAGTTTGCAGGCTCTAAATAACTCGGCTACGCTCCAGGCTTGGGCGAAGCAGCCTTTGGGATTGTGAGGTGGGTCGCCATCGAAAATTTCGGATACGCTTCCAATGCAGCTATCTTCGATTAAGTGCCTAAGCAAAGGCTGAATCATTTCCTCTGCTTTTCTTCTGCTTTCATAAGAGAATTCGTTGACTTTCAAGAAGCTTTCGATAAACGGCCCAAGCAAAAATGGCCAGACAGTTCCCTGGTGATACGCTTCGTCTCTGAGTCTTTGTGGGCCTGTATATATGCCTTTGTAATTTTTTGCGGAAGTGTTTAATGTTCGCAGGCCGTAAGGCGTCAGGAGATTTTCCTGGACTGCATTTACGACTGCTTTCTGTTGTTCGGGTGATAATGGTGAATGATCAAGTGATACTGCATATACCTGGTTTGGTCTTAGACTATCATCTACAATTCCCTCTGTTGTAATGCAGTCATTAAGATAGTTCTTTTGCTCGTTCCAAAAAAGCTTATTGAAACTTGCTTTGACATGGTCTGCCATAGAAGAAAAACGTGACTCGTGACTCGTGACTCGTGACTTGTTATTTCGAGCTACGGGCGACGAGCGACGAGCGTCGAATTCAGCCATCAGGCACAAACAATTGTACCAGAGTGCATTAATTTCCACTGTTTTTCCATATCTTGGTGTAAATGTTATGCCGTCATATTTGGCGTCCATCCATGTTAATTGAGTTTGCGGATTTCCTGCTGTGATAAGACCGTCAATATCGGCGTGAATATCGAAGCGAGTCCCGTTTTCATAAGCGTTGATAATTTCTTCTATTGCGGGAATCAATCTCTTTATGAAAGTTTTACTATCATTAGTCGCATTAAAATATTGAAACGCGGCGTTGATGAACCATAACGAGGCATCTACACTATTAAAACAGGCTGTGTTTTTATCATCATCGAAACGCGCAGGTATCATTCCCTCATCCAAAGCAGATGCAAATGTAGTCAGGACGGATTTTGCTTCTTCAAATCTGTTTGTAGATAGCAGAAGACCGGGCAGGGAGATAAAAGCGTCTCTGCCCCAGTCCATGAACCAGGGATAGCCTGCGATGATTGTTGTTCTGGGTATGTTCTGTTTGTTACGTTTTACGATAAACTGGTCTGCCGCAAGACACAGTATTTTGGAAATAAAGGGATTGGGAATAATCAATTTATCATGGTCAGACATTGGGATACTATCGCTGTTTCTCTCTATTCCTGATAAAAGAATTTCCTCGTAATTTTGTAAATCATTAAGCTCCGCCTTAATGTTGGTAGGTATCGGTCGATTAGTATAAGAATTGTTTTCAAAAGGAAAAAGGCTTGCCCATAGTACGATTTGTGCCGGCGTGTCAATTCCGCACTTAAAAAATCCGGGCGTCCATAAATCTTCAGTATAGTTAAGACCTCTTTCCTTATTGTCACGATATACGAAATTAAACCACCATTGAGGGTCTTTTATAAACTGTGCTCCAGGACAGCTTAACACCAGCTCGCAGCCATCGAGACTTTTATTACGAATCGAAACTCCCTGGTCGAGAAGTTTGGAATGCAGCGGGGCGCTTGATTTTTGTATCGAATGAAAATCACGAAGCCCTGCCAGGGGACGGCAGATGAACTCGGCAGGCGATGGAACATTTGTAAAATCGTAAACCACTGCAACCGTATCGGCATCGCGAAGAAGATATATGGATTTTTTCAGCTTTACGTCGCTGTCACTAAGCTCATAATAAAAATGCGCGCCAATGTCTTTACTAAACTGCTTTAGATAAGTTAAACCATCAATGTCAATTTTATCGGGGAACTCAAAGGTCGAGAGATTAAAAGTTTTTCCATTGCAGATTATCATATCAAGACAATTGGAAAGAGCCATTACTCTTTTTACAGGCGGGTCGAGTGCGCCGATAAGTAAGCCATGATAGCTGCTCGTATTACATCCGGCGATAGTAGAGGAGCAATAACCGCCGCCGCCGTTTGTTAAAAGCCATTGCCTGCTTAAAAGATTATCTATGGACTGGTTTTCCGTTGAAATCGATATAACATTTCGGTTGTGTTTTTTTTGCAATATCTGCACGCTTTGACTCCAATTGATATTATTAAGGTCAACTTGCATCACTCAGCAGTAAGGTTTGTAATGAAGAAAAAAATCATTATTAAAGAATTAAACGGTTTGGTCGGTTGCCTGTAAGTCCGATTTGCTTTTCTTTTTCGATTCTATTATTTTTAAGTTTCCCTTTTGATCCTGGGATTCCTGCTGTTCCGAACAAGAAGTACCCCCATCTGATTGCCTGGTGATAATCTCCCGGAGATGCCTTGCGGCAGGAACATCCATATTAGCGCAGCGGCGCTGAAGATTATCCAGGACGTTCATAAAATTAATATAAGATTCATAAGGCGAATCATACGGATTGAAATACTTATGAACGTCACCATCTGCGAAATATTTAGTGCACATGTAGTAAAAATGGTCCGAGGTTTGCAATTTTCTCCAGTCCGAAATAAGGCTTTCGTCCCCGGTTTGCTTGACCTGGTTTTCGAGGCGGTATAATTCATGAATTGCATTCGACTGCATTGCGTTGCCAAGCCATGCGGAAAGGTCTCTTTCCATATCAGCCCAGCTTATAATATGCGGCACATCAATCGCATCCATGCTGTCATAGGTTCGCACTACTTCGCTCGGGGTTTTAAAATCATTATCGGGGTGTCTAAGTATCTCTTCGGGAAGATGTCTCATAAAATTGAATATTCCGGTTTCTTCCCACTGGTGCTCGCCGAACGTTTCATAATCCATGAACAGGTTAACCACGTTTCCGTTTCCATTGACGTTATTGATCCAGTAAGCGTATTTATCTGCAGTAAGCGGCCATTGTGCCCAGTCACGATTGGAGAATCTAAAGGCAATATCATCGCTGAGTGAATAATTTTTCAAAAGGAGCTTGAGCTTGCTGCACCCAACGGGTTTATATACGAAGTTCGGGCTTCTATAACCTAAAATATGATCCGCACCTTCTGTGATAATTGCATCAAAACAATTCATCGATTCGATATGTGCGGCCAGTTCGTTATTGTAGATTAATTCGGTATTTCTAAAAACTCTCGGCGTTTGGCCGAAGTAATATTTTATTGCTTCGACGTGCTTGTGAATCTGCTCGACAAATTCGGCTTTTGAATAAAGAAAGCTCAGGCTGTGATAGTATGTTTCAGCCAAAAACTCAACGCAGCCGGTTTGAGCAAGGGCATCGAACGTGCTTAAAACTTCAGGTGAATAACGCTCGAGCTGCTCGAGCAGAGAGCCTGTTATGCTGTATGCAATTTTGAATTTTCCGTCGAGACGCCGTATATTTTCAAGAAGCAAACGATTGGTAGGCAGATAGCACTTATTGGCTACTTTTCTGCAAATCGAAGCGTTCTTGTGCTCGTCAAAATAGTCGCTGTTGTTATCGAAAACAGTGTAATGTCTCAGCCGGGATGGTTGATGAACCTGGAAATAAAAACATATAGATGACATATTCGTCTTTCGTTTTGCGTAATTAAGTAACCGCATAAGGCAGGTACAATACGCATTATATATTTATATACCTGCCGGAGCTAACGTTTCTCCATAGATTTTAGCACATTTTGTGGCTGAGTCAATCCATCGCAGCTTTCTTACCTCAAAATTCCCATGGCTTCGCAAAGTCATCTGGAGAGGGGGGTATTTCAGTACGGCAATAATTTTATTTGCTATTTCGTTCACATCCCAGAAATCGACTTTCAAAGCGTGCACAAGAACTTCCGAAACTCCGCTTTGCTTGCTGATAATTACCGGGACATCGTGGTCAAGAGCTTCCAGGGGAGCTATCCCGAAAGGTTCTGAAACAGAAGGCATTACATAGAGATCAGCCATTTTATAGATTTTTTGTACATCCTCACCCCTTAAAAAGCCGGTAAAGAGAACTTTATGGCCTATACCAAGATATGCAGCCATTTCTATGGATTTATGGATCAAGTCCCCTGAACCTGCCATAACAAACTTGACGTTATCCATTACTTCCAGGACTTTTTTTGCGGCCTGCAGGAAATATTCAGGTCCTTTCTGCATTGTGATTCTGCCTAAGAAAAGAACAATCTTTTCTTCTCTCTTTATACCGGTATCAGCTAAATTCGACCAGTTTCCGTTTCTTTCGACACCATTATAAACAACTTCAACTTTATCGCCGCTTATACCATATCTGCTGATGATAATATTACGTGTAAAATGGCTAACCGCGATGATTTTATCGGCACGCTCCATGCCGAGACGCTCGATATCGTAAATCATTTGGTTTACATGTTCGCCGCTGCGGTCAAATTCCGTCGAATGTACGTGAACAACCAGCGGCTTTTTGCTCAGGGCGGCCACCGCGATTCCCGCTGGATAAGTCATCCAGTCGTGAGCATGAATAATATCAAAATCCTCGTGTAAAGCCAGTTCCGCCGCCATAGCGGCATAACGATGAACCTCTGTGTACATATCATAGCCATAATCCGATGAGGATATGGATTGGGCTGATAAAAAGTTTTTACCGCCAAATAAACGCTGTTTATTTTTTAGAATATCTTCAATTTGCTTCTGGTAGGTTTCAGGCGTAGAATATGGCTGCAAAGTCGAGTCCAGGGTATGGAACCTGACATTTTTTAATTCATGAATTTTAAAAGAAGACTGCGAGGTATTTGAATTCGGAGTAAGAAGCTTTACGTGAGTTGCATACTTGCTCTCAACCATCTTAGGAAGAACAAATGTTACTTTCATGCCAAGCTGGTCCATTGCCTTGGTAAGACCGTAGCAGGCTGTTCCAAGCCCGCCGCTGATAAAAGGCGGAAACTCCCAACCTAACATGAATATTCTCATATTTTTACCTGTTAGTAATTATAATGTCTTATAAAAAACTGTTTAATTTCTTTTTACCCGTCTTTTTCAATGAAACGACCTTATAAATCGTTACAAATAAAAACTTTCTTAAAGTATTTCGAGCAGCCAATAAAACCCTCTATCGACAGGAAAAAGTCCAACCTTAACCTGTTTTGGCGGAAATTATAAGTCATTTGCTCCTGTACTATAATATAAATCGGGTTTTTAGCCGGATTTCGTTCAAAAAAAATTTTTTAAAAAGTGCAATTTTACTGCTAATAATGCTTTTTTTTAATATAAATATGCAAAACAAGCCATCCCACCAGTAGAGAGGCGGAATGGCTTGCTCAAAATGGCATTATCACAAATGTTTAGATACATAGCCAGAAGGTGTTATTGTAATGAAATTTACCTTTCCGGCTTGTCGTAAAACTGCAATAAAATCCCGTTTTACAAATCCTGTGCCTTAACTGTACTGCGGCGATTGGCCTTGGTCCGGGCAATTGCTGCATCAAGCATAGCATAGACTTTATCACTGATGGGTTCCAGTGCATCTGATGATGTCATCATCTTTTTGCTCTTTATGTAAGCCTTAACCTTACTGGCTACAATCAATGATTCTCTTTTCTTTGCCATTCAAGAAACCTCCTTATTTAAAAGTTATCCTTATTGAAATTGAAATAGTCCGGCATCAACACAGAAAGCTCGGCACAACAATTATCGATGTTATTACATATGTACAATGGACTTGCAACAAAAAAATTAAAAAAATGAAAATAAAATTATTTTAAGTAAAAAAAGCAGGGTGGTAAAAGGGTACAAAATTCCTTTGTCCGGGCCGGTGCTCAGTATTTTAGTTTTGATTTTTCACTTTTTTTTTATGTCGGAACTGCAAATTTTAATTATTTACCGTCATTATTTTGACGAAAACATTACAAAATAATGAATATGTTACAAAAATAGGGATTTAGCCAAGGTATTCCATTAAGGGCAAGAGCAATAGTATTTTTAGCCCTATAATTATTAACTTTTAAGGTGTTTGGAGAATAAAAATGTCAAAGCGTTCAAAAAAAATTCACAAAACTCATGCGAATTTAGAGGGCTACGTTGTTGTAGTATTTGCAGAGGATACAGGGCAGGCTATGGAATATAAGCAATTGCTGGATAACAATGATATTCCGGCTGTTATAAATGAGCATGAAGAGCCGATACCAGGCGGTATAAACGAAAATGAAATTGCGGTCATGGTTCCCGAAGAATACATCGATGAGGCGCATGTAGTTATCGAATCTCAGCAGGCATATGATGATTTTTATGATTTTGCCCTGGATGAGGATGGTGACGAAGATTTCGATGCCGATTTTTTTGATGACGAATATTGATTTGTACTGCGTATTGAGTTGCGCAGAACATCGAACGAGTTAGGATGGAGAACTAAAATGGCAGATGAAGCACGAGAAACCAGGTCAGAGAGAAGGACAAGCGTCGTTGACAGGCGTTTGGGGCTGGACAGGAGAAGGGGACCGGGAAGGAGGCTTACCGAAGAGCGAAAATCAGCTGAAGAAGGCCAGATGTCCCAGGAGCAGTTCGATTTCCTTATGGCCATCGATGAGTATAAACAAAAAAATTCGAGACCTTTTCCAACCTGGACAGAGGTGCTTGAAGTCGTCAAGGCATTAGGATACCGAAAAGTAGCCGAGCCGCAGTCTATCGAGAAGCTCAGGGGGCTTGAAAAGCCACAGGAGAAAACCCTGGAAATATACCCGGACTAACAGGTTAAGCTTTGATAGGAAAGAGTCACTTTTTTACTTTATAAAATGACTTTTAAATGCCACAATACAATTAACCGATCATAAATTATTTCTGCTCGGAAAATTTTGTAATTTTATCACACAATAATCACCGATTTTTTAATTTCTGCAATGATTTCCAATTTTAGCTTTTTGATAGAAAGAGATATAATATTAAAATCCTGAAAATTGGGATTGAAAATGATTGTTTCATGATGCCGGTATAATTAATTGGCAATAGTTATGGAGTTTATGACTTGTGATCGAGCAGTATCCGAAATTTGTTGAAGTTACGATGGATTTGCGGGATGTTTTACATACGAGGTTTCAGACGCTTTCGGAGGGAATATCCGAGTTTACATTTGCGGGCATATATTTATTCAGGCATAAACATTTTTACAGGATGTCTCTTCTTCCAGGTGAGCTTCTGCTTATATCAGGAAAAGATAATGATGAAACATTTTTTATGCTCCCTTTCGGTTTGCCTGATAAAGATATTCTTTCCGACCTTTTCGGCAGGTTCGGCAAAATGAAAGCAGTACCGGAAGCACAGGTAAAACCGCTTTTGGAAAGAGGTTATACCATTATCGAAGATCGTGACAACTTCGATTATTTATACTCTCGTGAAGAATTAGCAAATCTGGCGGGCAGAAAATTTCACAAGAAGAGAAATCTTATGAACCAGTTCTTGGAGAATAATCAATGCCGGGTTGAGCCTCTTCTGGAAGAATACAAAGATGATGCAATTGAGATTTTAGAGCAATGGAAAGAACAGCATGAATATGCGGGAGACTATTCGGCGGCTAAGGAAGCTATCGAGAAAATGTGGCCATTGCAGTTATGTGGCGGAATCTATTA
>CAYSHS010000143.1:0-8011 GCA_964430845.1 uncultured Pirellulales bacterium
GGAATCATTGACATCGTCGAAATTATCGCCGAAAAATACGTTGTGCGTATTGGCATATTCACCCGGTTTCCAGCTTAGGATAGTATCAATAAGTATATCCGTTTTGCCATCACCCGGATTAGGTTTACTTGCAAGGCCCTTGTTGGTTCCACCCAGCAGGAAATTTACTGCATTAAGGAATACAACCTTACCATCTGCATTAATACAATATTGAGCATAATATGCTGCGCCGAAAACCATTCTCGGTGCCGGCGGGGTGACTCCTGAACCATCGTATGTCTCTACTCCGGCTTCCCAGTAAGCAATAAGCATTATAGTATCATTTGGCATATGCGCAATAAGCGTGCCATTACCTACATCCAATCCATCTACTGTATATATACCATTTGCAGTACTTGTATAAATTGTCGCCTGTTTACCGGCGTCTAAAGAAATTCCGTTAAATACAGGGTGTGTCGGTTCGTCAGCCTCAATAGTGGAAAGCGCAACATTATATCTCGTAGAAGTTGCAGGAAACCACTTCCAGTAATTGCCGCTACCCCTAATTACTAATGGGTTCATACATAATATAGGTTTTTGTATAGAATTCCATCGGTTTGCTTCTTCAGCAGAAGTAGCAAAGGCTGAACTCATACCGGCATTGGTACCAAAAATCACTAAATCAGCACCATTCATAGTAGCAACCTCTGCATCTCCGATTTCCTGCCAGTTACCTTCTGTAATAATAGTGTGACCCTCAGCTTCAAGCAAGTCTATCCACTGTAAATCACCATCCCCATTTTGACCGACCCAAACTATCGTTGCCGCCTGGGTTGCTGACATTGTGAATAAGACAACAAAAAACACTAAAATTAACAATTTTTTATACATATCTGACCTCCTTTAAAAAAAACTTTTTTGCTTCGCATGTAATATCCATTTTTTTACAGGAGAATGAAATATATCATATCATACTTTGTAAAATTTTTGGCCTCTCACCGAAGCTGTTCAATTTACATAAGTCCACGCATCTGTACTAATAATTTCATACATAATTTTAATTATACACCTTCCTTGTTCATGAAAAATCTTCTTTGCCCAGGATGAAATTTCGAAAAGTTACAACCTCCTTCCTTCATTCAAAACAATAATTAACTTATGCAAACCCAACACTTCAAGAAATTATGAGCCGACAGATGTTTGGTCTTAACGCTTTAATTAAATTCCGGAGAAGAACTCCCTCTTATATTAAGGAGCTTTTTGTATTCTCCTAATATTCAATATTACATTTTCTATACTAAAATCTTTTTTTTTATTTGTCAAGAAAAATGTAAAAAAAGCAATATTTTTTAGTAGAAAAACAGTGATATGATACAAAATGAAAGGAAATTCTGTGGAATATTATAGGAGGAAGAAATTTTTAATTCTATTTAATCGAATTGTGCATAGATTTTGGCAATTTCACAGGAGAGCTTTTCGAGTTTCGCGAAATATTCATCTTCCTGGTACTGGTCTTTTAAGTCTCTCAATTTTATGATTTGCAATTCGATTTCATCTCTTTTTGCCCTTAGTTCCGGGGGCATTTTCCTCTCGATTTCGCTTGGAATCAGGTAAAACTGGTTTGCCCTGTATCCGTCCGGTGTTTTGTTTCCAGTTGCCTGTTTCGAGGGTTTTATACCCTGGTACCAGTCTGCAGATGTGCCGAGACCATCTCCGTTATCGTCCAAAAGGGCATGTTCTGTAGCGAGTCTGCCCGCCGCAGAGTAAAATTCTTGTACCTGCCTTGATGCTGCTAAAAATGCTTCGAGCAGCGATGTCTGGCCGTCCTTATCCAAATCAGCAGAAGAGTCTGAGATTGCATCGGATATAAATTGGCCGAACCTGGCGTAACTTAATTCATAACCGCTCTTGGTTGCGACTATAACCACACGGTTTTTGCGGGAAAGCTTAGTCAGAAATGGTGAGCTTGAGGAAGAAGCATCTATTATGGCTATTGGTCTTTTTATAGGCTCGAGCCATTTTGCAAGGTCATCTGCTGAGACGTCCGGACCACGCATATTAAATTTTGCTGTACGCCCGTCGAAAGTTCCATGCCCGATAAAAACCAGCCATAAGGGTAAATTGCTTTCTTGTGGCTGGTTTTTTATAGTATCATGGAGTATTTTAAGGTCGTTTACATCATTTGAGTCTCTAAGCTGCTCAAGACCTATTGTAATACATTCTGCATTACCCTGTGAGCAGGCGTTTTGCCAAAGGTTTGCCCATTCAGCGAACTGCACCTGGTATTCCCGGGTGCCGCCTGCTCCGACAACTACTATTACAGATTGTCTGTTTTCAGGCTCGTTCGAAAAAACCTGTGTTGAAAAAAAGCAAGCAAAGCAAATCGATATCAAGATTAACAATGTCAAATGTCTCATGGAAAACCTTTCCATCGTCTTAAAGCCCATTCGCCGATAAAGCAGAGTAATACAAGCATGAAAATTATTTGTGAAATCCCTGGCAGGTCCCACAGAGGTCTGGTCCATGTTTCCGTAACAGGTACATCTTTTTTTGGTAAGCCGCGAACGAAGCTGTTCAAGCCGTCAATTTCGATGACCCGGCCTCCTGTTTGTTGAGCAATTTTTTCGAGTAAAGGCCTGTTTGTTTTGATTGACCTGAATTCCATCGCATCAAGCTCTGTTGCCCAGCCTGTTTCTGCTTTTCCGACTTCTGTCTCTTCATTATCTTTATTCTCTTTAACAACAGCTTTAGCGAGATAACCACCGTTTACACGAGGGATATAGGTTGCTTCGAATGTGCCTGTTTCGTTCATAACAGGCTCTGCTTTCAGCAAAGTCTTTTCTCCCTGCGGGTTATTCACTTCTATCGAGACCGAAACATTATCCATCGGCTCGAAATCCTTATTGCGAACGCTAACCCGAAGTACCACAGGCTGATTTGTCTGCTCGGATTTTTCTGCTGCCTGCATAGTTATCCTCTCGGGAACATCCGAGACCAGCCATCGTAGAGTTTGTCTCCAGAATTTATCCATGTCAGCGTGCATGTCGGAATTCTTCATGCCCCAACGCCATATATCGCCGATAGTTAAAGCCGCAGTGCGTCCATTTCCGAATCGTTGAACGACTACAGCGGGATATTGCTGATTGTATTCATCATTTATATATGCTACTACGCTGGCACCCGGTTTTATCGAAGGCAGGCGATTGAGCACCTTAAAAGCAGGCATTTCCGATAAGCGCCTCCGTTCGTCAACTTCGTTATCGCGAAGTCTTGCCCATGGCTGTAGCCATCCTTCCTTGCTCAAATCAATATGCATTTGGCCTGATGCCGGCTTGTCAATGAGTTTATCGAGATAAACCGGTAAAATCTGACTGATGGCTGTGTCCTGGAAATCTCCCTGCAGGAAGGATTCCCTGCCGCCAAGCATCATAAATCCGCCTCCTCTGTCGGCAACGAATTTGCGAATCAGGGTCATCTGAGGGGTTTTAAAAAACTCGGATTCCACATCGTCCAGGATAATCGCGTGATATGCGTAAAGGTCTTCCTCTGATGTCGGAAATCCTTCCCGAAGCTCTTCCTGGTCAATTGTATTCAGTCGAATCAATACCGGCTGGTCGTACTGTTCAGCGTTTTCATCGCCCTGGTTGCCGAATCCCCTGTAAAGAGGATTCGTATCTTCACCGGCATGTCCAATCCAGTTGAATTTAGGCTCACGTTTTGCGACACGTACCAGAGCAACCAGGTCTATTTGCTCATCATCTGCGACAGCACGCCTGATGAATTTGTATTCCCAGTTAGGGTGTCCAGTTACATATAATATTCTGTATGGCCCGCCGCCCCGGTCAACTACAAATGTTTGTTTGTTATTGACCATAGTTGCTTCAGATGAGACTTCGGATAGCAAGGAGTTTTTTGAATCTGATTGTTCATTAACATCGATATTATAGAATAAAACACCGTTTTCTTCAGGCTTGAGGCGAAATTCAACAACTTTCTTCTGCTCATCACGACCTATATCTTCTGTTTTGTGCTCAACAAGCTTGCCTGATTTATCGAGCAAATCGACAGCTATTTTCTTTCCGGCATAGCCGCTCGCATCGACATCAGCCTGTATCGTTACAGGTGCGTCCTCGAAAGATGACTGACTTACGGAAACATTGCTCAAAGAAATATCTTTTTGGGGCCTGGAAGAGCCGATTACTACGGGATAAACAGGAGGCATATTCGATAAGTCGTAAGGCTGATTAAGCATGTCGGTAGCATTGCCGTCACTGAGAAGGATTATTCCTGCCAAAGGGCGATTGCTATAACGATTTGCAATTGTTCGCAAAGTTGTGCCGATTGAAGAAGCTCTGCCATCGAAAGCCATTTCGGAAAAATCTGTTGTGCGTCTCAGTCGTGAATCGAATATATATCGCCTGACCTGGAAATAACCGGTTAATGTATCGAGCCACTCGGAATCATTTGCATCGACAACTTCTCGGAGAATTTCGCTTCTGGTTTTATCAGTACCTTTGTCCAATACATTCATTCCGCTGCTGTTATCTGCTATCACTGCAAACAAATTAGCTCCTGGTTTTGCTCTTCTGCCGCTCCAGAGAGGCTCAATCAGGCAAAACATCAGTATTAATATACCGAGCAGCTTGAGAACAAAAGCTGCTTTATTACCTGGTCGTATTGTTGCTGCTCGTCTGTATGCCCAAACAAGCATAACAAATAATAATCCCAGGAGACTAAAAGACAACCACATCCAAAAGTTTGGAGGGAAGGTGATAGAACCAGAAAATACCATCAATTTCCACCTCCCAGATTTTCATAATAAGCTCGTACCAAATCCGAATAGCGAGCCGGTACCGGGTCGCGGTCAATCGGAACAACAGCTTCCTTCGATTCGATTTTAGCCAGTTCTTCGTTAATACGATTTCGTACTTCGTTTAGCGGCTTAACAACATCCATTTGAACCATGTCCCATTGCGGCTCTTTACTGTTACGTGTGTATTCTTCCCTTATTGTCCTTGCACGCTCGCGAACTGTTGCAACCTGCTCACGAAGGTCCTGCTCGGAGAGCATCTCTTCCGCTTCGCGAAGTGTATCGAGCCATTGCCTGAAATCCTCGTTGGTTAGCGGATTGTTGTTGGGATCATATCCATTTATTAAAGGCTGATAAGCACCCAGACCGTTCGGATCGGACTGGTTTAATCTTAAACGATTTTCTATATCTCTTAAATTAAACTGTCCACCTCCTCCACGCGCCTGCATATTCCCCATCTGGTTCGGGTCGAATCCCTGCCCACCTCGCTGTCCTCTCATGCCGTCTTGCGCCATTTCTCCCATCTGGTTCGGGTCGAATCCCTGCCCACCTCGCTGTCCTCTCGTACCGCCTTGCGCCATTTCTCCCATCTGGTTCGGGTCGAATCCCTGCCCACCTCGCTGTCCTCTCGTACCGCCTTGCGCCATCTCTCCCATCTGGTTCGGGTCGAATCCCTGCCCACTTCGCTGTCCTCTCGTACCACCTTGCGCCATTTCTCCCATCTGGTTCGGATCGTAACCCTGGTCGACACGTTGACCCCGCCTATTGCCGGAAGATAAAAAGGATTCAGAGCCTGTCATATTTGCATCATTACCTCTTTGACCTCTTGTACCACCACCGCGAGCCTGCATATTTTGTATTTGGTTTGGGTCGCCTCCGGCGTCTTGCCGGCCGCGTCTATTGCCGGAAGATAAAAATGACTCAGAACCGAGTAAGTTGTTCGGATCGCGGCTTTGCTGACCACGCATTCCTTCGCTGGCCTGCATGTTTTCAGCTTGATTTGGGTCAACCTGCCTGATTGCCTCGTCAAGCTGCTGTCTTGCAAGACGCAGAGAATCAGCCTCGTCTCCAAGCACACCACGTGCGGCTTCTTCGATGCCTTCACGGAGATTTTGGATGCCTTGTCTTGCCTGTTCCTCGGTAGTTTGTGCCTGAGGTGCAAAATTGCGTCTCAATAGCTCTTCGGTAGTTTGAAGTGCCCTGTCAACATTTTCAGTGCTTGCCTGGCGATATGTATCGTAAAGCCTTCTCGAAAGAAGCGGTTCGGATTCTTCCGATTGCTCGCTGACATCTCTCATCTGGTCTAACAAACTCTGCATGTTTTCTCTTTGCTGCCTGAGCCTGTCTGCAAGATCCTGGTTTGTACCAGGTTCGCCAAGTGAATTTTGCTGCAAACTCTGCTGTTGTATTCCTTGCTGTGAAACCTGCTGAGAACCTTGCTGATTCTGTTGCGATCCAGGTTGCTGCTGTCTCATTTGCTGAGAAATCTGCTGCTGTCGCTCGTCAAGCTCTCTTGCCTGCTGTCGCATATTCTGCATTTGTTGAGAGAACTGGCCTGAAGTGCTTCGCTGGAATTCTTCTCGCATCTGCTCAAGCTCCCTTTGGGCACGAGTTGAATTTGCGGCGGCTTCAGATACCTGGCCCTGCTGCATCTGTTCAGCGGATTGCTGCATCCTTTCGCGGGTCTGACTTAGCTGCTGAGCGGAATCCGACATACGCTGGCGGTTTTGCTGGTTTTCCATTCGCTGCTGAAGCTCATCGACATCTCTTAGATTTTGTATCTGCTCTTCTCTGAGACGTTCAAGCTGCCGCTGAATTTCCTGCCTTTGCTGCTCTGTTTGTGCTTCTCGCAGAGCGGATTCGGTCTCTCTTAACCTGTCGGTCATTTCGTTTTGTCTTCTTGCCAGGTCACGGAGCCTGTTGAGAACCTGCAGGTCTTCACGCTGATTTTCCTGTTGCTGCTGCTGCGGCTGCTGGTCCTGTGCCTGACGTTGGGTTTCATACCTGTCATCTCTTTGTCGCATTTCAAGCTGCTGCAATTGCTGCTGTGCGCGCTGCGAACGATTTTGGTTGCTTTGCTGGCCGCTCCTGTCACGAGCCACTTCGCTTTCCTGCTCTCTTAGTTTTAATAGCTCCTGGTAGGCTGCCTGCTCGGATGTTAGCGCCTGTAAAAGCTCTTCCGATGTGGAGGTTGCAATAGTTTCCTGGAGATGGTCCAACGCGTCTTCCATATGCTGTATCGCTTTTTCCATCGGGTCTTCAGTTGATACAGCTTCTGCAGGAGGAGCAGGGGGGCTGATTTGATTCATTCCACCTGATTGAGGCATCATCATTCCACCGCGTCCACCACGAGTTCCTCGTCTGGCTCCTTGTCCACCTCTTCCGCCTCTTCCAGAGCCAGAACCGGCACCTTGCCCTGTGCTTTGATCACCGCCGTTACGAGCTATTTCAAGTGCGTTCTCCTGTGACTCACTTACGAGATTTATGTCGTCTTTTTTACTTTCTACGCCTGTCGATGTCATGTCAACCTGGCGTTTAATATTCCATGTTGCGCTGATAATTTGTTTCTGTAACTGGACAAGCTGCTCACGACGCTGCTGGTCATTTTGCATTCCTTCCTGGTCCTGCTGCTGCTGGTCACGCTGCTGTCTTTCTCTTTGCTGCTGCTGATTTTGGTCCATAAATGACTGGTTTTCACGGAATATCTGCTCAAAAGGACGAATTTCTGCAAAATACAAATCGCTGACTGTTCTTCGCGGCTTACCATTTGGAGCCACATCTTCTGCCCAGAAATAATAAGACAGTAGCTGGTCAGGCTGAACATGAAGGTCTTCCATTGCAAGCACATATTCGACAGGCTCTTTTTTATTTGCGACAGTGGGCCTGCCTTCTATAACGATATCCTAGGACTGTGAGCCTGCGAGGAAGTAGCTGACACCGTGTGAGGTTATTCCGAAATCGTCGGAAACTTCCGCTTCCAGGGTCAGCTCCTCCAAAGGAGACGCTTCTATGTCACGATTTGGAAATTTCAGTTTCAAATCGGGTGGCAGGTTTTTAACCACATTTATAACAAACCGGGGCGGAGTCTTGTTGGCACGACCATCGGAATCGACCAGCTTCAAATCGTATCGCAGGTTTTCACGAGGCTCGATTAGAGTTGTATAAATGTTTGGCTCTTCGGGATTCACTGTCAGGTCTAATGCAGAGCCGTCTTTGGGAACC
>CAYSHS010000144.1:0-1437 GCA_964430845.1 uncultured Pirellulales bacterium
ACAAGGCGGCTGGTAAACAGATTATGACTTTAATAAAAAAGGATATAAAGCCGCTTGATATTATTAATGAAAAATCACTGGATAATGCGCTCATTCTCGATATGGCAATGGGAGGCTCGACCAATACTGTTCTGCATAGTTTGGCAATAGCGAATGAAGCGGGAATAAAATATAACCTTGAGCGAATAAACTCAATTTCAACGAAATGCCCGAATATATGCAAAGTTTCTCCATCGAGCAGCTATCATGTCCAGGATGTTGATGCCGCAGGCGGGATCAGCGCGATTCTTAATGAAATAAGTAAAGTTCCGAACCTGCTCAACAAAGACTGTATGACAGTAACCGGTAAGACTCTCGGGAAAAATATTGCCAGGGCGAAAATTAAAGATCACGAAGTGATACATTCTCTTAAAAATGCATACTCGAAAACAGGAGGCCTGGCGATTCTCACTGGAAATCTCGCACCGAAAGGCGGCGTGATTAAAACCGCAGGTGTTACTCCGAAGATGCTTACTCATACAGGTCCGGCTGTTGTTTTCGAGAGCCAGGAAGAGGCCTGTGAAGGAATTCTCGCGGGCAAAGTAGAAGCCGGTGATGTTGTTGTAATTCGGTGCGAAGGCCCCAAAGGCGGCCCTGGAATGCAGGAAATGCTCAGCCCGACAAGCTATATCATGGGCGCCGGTCTCGGCGAATCCGTTGCTCTCATCACCGATGGCAGATTCTCAGGCGGTACACGCGGTGCCTGCATTGGCCATATAAGCCCCGAAGCCGCGGTTGGCGGACCAATCGGCCTTTTGAAAAATGGTGACATAATCGAAATTAATATTCCAAAGAATAGCATCAAAGTTAAAGTTTCGAAAAAAGAATTGGATGAGCGCAGGAAAAAATGGAAAGCGCCGAAACCCAGAATCACAAAAGGCTGCCTCGCAAAATACGCATCCATGGCAACAAGCGCAGATACCGGAGCAGTCTTGAAGTGGTAATACAAAAGGAAAGAATATAAATGAAATTCGAACTTGAGGATTTCCATCGTGATATACCTGATGAAAAATTAATCGATGATATAAGGCAAGTTGCCGCTAAATTAAAACAGAACTCTCTAACCACAAGACAATATGATGAACACGGTAAATATTCCAGTCAAACAATAATAAGTAGATTCACTTGGATTAAAGCAATTGAAAAAGCTGGTTTAGAGACAACAAAACAACAACTTAAGAATGTAGGCAAAGAAGAGCTTTTTAAAAACCTTGAAGAAGTGTGGGTTAAGTTAGGGCGACAGCCGAAGTGGCGAGATATGCAAAGCCCAATATCAAAGTATGGGCCAAGTCGTTATAATCCTTGGCGTGAGACATTAGAAAAATTTATAGCGTATGTTAACAAGGAAAGACGCATTTCTTCAGAAGCTGGGATTAAAAGTTTAAAAACTAAACCAGC
>CAYSHS010000144.1:1447-7971 GCA_964430845.1 uncultured Pirellulales bacterium
ACTATAAATTGGCGTTTGCGTTTTTTAGTTATGCGCAGAGACAACTTTAAATGCAAAATGTGCGGCATAAGTCCAGCTATGAAACCAGGTACGATTTTAGTTGTAGATCATATTAAAGCATGGTCAGAAGGTGGTGAAACTGTAATGGAAAACCTTCAAACATCTTGTGAAAAGTGCAACATAGGTAAAAGCAATTTGTCTATGGATAATGATGATTAAAAGTGATTCCTATCGAGACTAATATTTGATATTTGTAGCTGATTGTAGTAAAATTTTCCTTATGAATATAGAACCTATACTAAAAGAATTTAAGCATCAGATAGCTGAGCTTTATGGGCAACGGCTCAAAAAGGTTGTGCTCTACGGTTCTTATGCGCGTGGTCAGGCTAATGATGAGCATTCAGATATCGATTTAGCCGTAGTTTTAGATGGAACAGTTGAGCCTTGCAAAGAGATTGACAGGATGATTGACATTATTACTGATTTAAACCTTGAGCATAATATTTTATTATCCATTTATCCTGTATCGGAAAAAGATTATCATTCCCTTAATAGTCCTTTGTTGATGAATATACGCAAGGAAGGAGTGGCCGCATGAAAGAAGCAGAGGCTTTGATTAAAAAAGCACATCGTTATCTTAAGAGTGCTGAGATGCTGTTGCAGGACAAAGATTTTGAGTCTTCTGTCTCCAGAGCCTATTATTCAATGTTCTTTTGTGCTGAAGCGGCGCTTCTTACCAGGAATCTTTCATTCTCATCCCACAAGGGAGTAATATCCGCCTTTGGGAAACATTTTATAAAAACTGGTATATTTCCAAAAGAATTTGGACGGGAGCTTAATCGGGCATTTGAAAAAAGGCAAATAGGAGATTATGAGTACACCTCTTTGATATCCAACGAAGATGCAGAGGAAATCCTTGATAACGGAAAACAATTCATTAATGCAGTTGAAAATTGGTTAAACAAACAATAATAAATCTATATAAATCCGTGTCCCACACAAACAAAACTTGTTGGTATGTAGCCGGATTGCATTTTGAATGTACTGAATGCGGCGACTGTTGTTCCGGGCCTGAAGAAGGTTATATCTGGATTACAAGACCGGAAATTGAGCTGGCCGCTGAATTTCTTAAAATCACTGTCGGACAATTTAGAAAACAATATTTAAAACGTAGTGGCCTTCGTACAACAATTATCGAACATAACGTGACGAAAGACTGCATATTTCTTCGAGAAGTTGAAGGTAAAAAACAGTGCATGATATACCCGGTAAGGCCAAACCAGTGCAGGACGTGGCCGTTCTGGGCGAGCAATTTAACAAGTCCTGATTCATGGAATGAAACCTTGCAAAGATGCCCGGGGATTAATCGTGGAAAGTATTACAGCTTCGAGGAAATCCAGGAAATTAAAAAGACTCTCAAATGGTGGAAAGACAAATAAAGAACGAAAAGCTTATTCAGGAAGTACAAGAAATTTATGAGTGGCTTAATTCACAGATAGAAAACCGTATTCCTGATAAATGCAGCACCTGCGGCAAATGCTGTGATTTCATTACCTTTGATCACTGTTTGTATGTCACTGCACCGGAAGTAATGTACCTTGCGTATAATCTCAACGTCGATAATCTCAAATCAATGCAGGCCGGAATATGTCCCTATAACACAGAAGGAAAGTGCACGGTTTATCTATATCGTTTCGCAGGATGCAGGATTTTCAATTGTAAAGCAGACCCGGATATACAAGGCGAACTGAGCGAATCGGTCCTGGTAAAACTTAAAGCACTTTGCGAAAAATACCGGATACCTTATCGTTATAGGGATTTAGCTTCAGCACTGAATGGACATGCTCCAGCTTAGTATCTGTCAAGGCAGGGGGATTTTATCCTGGCGGTCTCGCAGGTCAATATATTTCACGCCTCCTGATAATGTGCCGAATTCTTCGTAGTAATGGTAAAGTTTGGCCAGTTTCTGCTCGTCAGATGATTCCAATTCGTTTTTGTAGGCACCGATTTCGGCGCCCCATTGAATTTCGGTATTATCTTTCGAGTACAGTATAATGTGTGGGCGGCTTTTACTTTTTTTGCCCTGGTAATTGCTCACATCGATGGAAGATAACTCTGTAATTAAAGGTTTTCTTTCTTTTAAGGTTTTGTCCATCTGGTAAATTTTATCTAATATTTTCAAAGCCGCGGCCAAAGCATTATTCTGCCATACCTGGCCGTAATGGGGAGTTTGCGGCTCAAGTGAAAGTCCCTTGATTTCAACCAATAAAAGCTGCGGCATCGGAACGTAATCCAGAACGACCTGGTTGGCATCGACATAAAATTCAGTCTGGCCGGATTTTATTATTGCGACAGGTATTCTATAGCTTGCATGTACCTGGATAGAGTCGTTGGTAGTTTGAACGCTTACATTATCTAACCATGCGGCTGATTTCAAATTTTCCGCTACTATTCTTGCTGCGTTTTCGTTGAGCTGAAAAGTAGAGCCGCCTGCAATGGCAACAATTTTGTCTATCAGCTCCTGATTTACCCACGGAGGGATATTTTTCAAAACAAGCGGCCCTGTCTCATGTGATTGAACAGGCCTGATATATGTCTTATCAGCATAATGAAGAAGCATTCCTATTGCGACAACAAAGCCTGCAATAAAGGTTATTTTTAACAGTCTCAACAGGCTTGGGCCGAGCCATCTGAAATTAAGCTTCTTTTTTCTTCTAAACGAGCCTTGCTTAAATGAAATTCTGTTTTGTTTTCTTCTTGCCACTTTTTTCTCTTTTTATCCCTGTGGTTCGGTTATTGTTGAATATGCTGTTTCGATAATTTTTTCGCACAAATCGCTCATTGAAAAACCCGCCTTTGCCGCCGCTTTCGGCAAAAGCGAGTGACTTGTAAAACCTGGTATTGTATTTACTTCCAGAGCATAGGGAACATTCTCCCTGGTCAGGATAAAATCCACTCTCGCAAAATGCCTGCAGGAAAGAGCTTCAAAACAATCAATCGCTGCCTGGTTTATTTCTGCAATTGAGGATGGCTCGGTAATAGTATCGAAAAGATATTGAGTGTTATCATCTACATATTTTGCGTGATAGTTGTAGAACCCGTTTTTAGGCTTGATTTCAATAATCGGGAGTGCCTTTCCACACAGGATTCCGACAGTTATTTCCCGGCCGCTGATAAATTCTTCTATCATGCAATCGCCAAATTCCATGAACGTTTTCTGTGCGGCTTCAATAGCTTCTTGTGGTGTCGAGACAATGCAAACTCCGACGCTGCTGCCTTGTCTGACAGGTTTTATTACATATTTATTGCCGAGATCAAGTAATTGCTCTTTTAACTGATTGATCTCCATACTTTCATCAAATTCGATTACTTTTGGTGTTGATATACCTGATTTGGAAAAAAGTTTTTTACTTTCTATTTTATCAAATGCTGCTCTGCTTGCCTGTGGCCCGCTACCTATATAAAAAAGCGATTTATCTTCGAGAATTTGCTGGAGCCGGCCGTCTTCACCAAACTCGCCGTGAAGTGCAGGGAAAAAGATTTCTATACTTTTATCTTCGAGGATTTCAAGATTATCCGGCGTAATATCAGCGGTGACAACTTTAAATTCCGCTCTCCTGAGAGCATCCGCAACACACGTGCCGCTTTGGATACTTATCTCACGCTCCGACCCGATACCACCCATAAGGACAGCTACTTTTGGTTTTCTGTTTGGCTTTTCCAATTTAGAGCCGCCGCAATTATTTATTTCCATATTTCTATTTCAAGTTCCAAATCAATGTTGAATTGGTCCTTAACCTTCTGCTTTATCGTATCTATCAATTTGATAACGTCATTGCTCGTGCAGTCTTTTTCGGCATTAATGAAATTCGCATGTTTTTCACTAACAACAGCCCCACCTACCTGCAATCCTTTCAAACCTGCTCTGTCAATCAAAGCACCAGCCGAAACCCCTCTTGGATTTTTGAAAATGCAGCCTGAATTTTTTGTGTTTAGCGGCTGAGTATTTTTCTTGTAAATCCATATTTCTTTTACAGTTCGCATGATTTGCTCGGAATCAGCGGGTGTTAATTTTAACTGGGCACTAAGAATAAATTTCGCAGTTATATTCGTTCTGCGATAGTCGAAAACAAGCTCAGGCTTGCTTTTTTCAAAGATGTTGCCTTCGATGTCCATTAATTGAACTTTTTCGACTGCTGCTCCGAAGTCTCCGAAGTTTCCGCCGGCATTCATTTTTACTGCTCCGCCAATAGAACCTGGAATACCTGTTAAAGCCTCAATACCGGAAAGGCCTTTTCTGACAGATTCCAGGACAGCCTTGCTTAGTTCTGCTCCGGCCCAGGCAATAACCTCTTCGCCGTCAAACTTTATCTGTGAGAACTGCTCGCCATCAAGTTTAATAACCGCAGCGCGCAGGCCGGCATCACCTATAAGCAGATTGGAGCCGAAACCGAGGACGTAAATCGGGATATCATTTTCATTGCATCGCTGGACGACTTTTTTAAGCTGTTTTGTATTTTTCGGTCTTATAAAATAATCGACCGAGCCGCCAAGGCCATACCATGTTTCATCCGCCAGAGTATAATCTGTCTCAACTATTTCTTCCAAGCCATTGAATATATTCATCCGCTACTTTCCAAATATCGCCTGCACCCATAGTTACTATAACATCACCGGGACGTGATTTGCTCTTTATATAATCGCAAATAGCCCCGAAACCATCTATAAATAATGCTTCGCTTCCGGCAGAGCGGATTCTTTCGACGAGAATCTTTGCGTTAATTTGCTGCTTTGCCGATTCTGAGTCCCGAACAAAATAAATTTCGGGCACAATTGTTACGTCGGCTAACTTAAAGCTTTCAGTAAAATCATCGAGTAAAAATCTTGTTCTGCTGTACTGATGCGGCTGAAAAATGCACCAGAGCCGCTTTGGCTCGTATCTTTGACGTATTGCAGCCAGCGATGCCCTTATTTCTGTCGGATGATGCGCATAATCATCCAGAACAGTTATATCACCAAACTTGCCCTTGAGCATCAGCCTGCGATCCATGCCTGTAAAATCAGGTAATAATTTAAGAATTTTCTGCGGCTCAAGTCCCAGATTAACTGCCATTGAGGTTACGGCAAGAGCGTTGTGAACATTGTGTTTGCCAGGCAGGGAAATCTTTGTCCTGCCCATAAATCGTCCTTTTTGAATTATATCGAAGGCATAAAGGCCATTTTCCTGTGAAATATTATCAGCGTAAAAATCGCAGCTTTTATCAAGCCCGAATGTGTTAAAATTCATATTGCAGTCAAATCGCCTGATAATGTTTAAAACGTTTTTATCTTGACCATTGGCTATTACTATTCCCCCTGGTTTTATGCCGTGAGCGAATTCGTTAAATGCTTCTACGATTTCTGCTTCATTTTTGTAATAATCCAGGTGGTCCTGCTCGATGTTGAGTATGCAGGCGATTTTGGGCTTGAGGTTCAGGAAGCTCCTGTCGTATTCACATGCCTCTGCAATGAAATATTTGCTGTCTGCGACTCCAGAAGAACAGCCTAATTGGCTGATGTCAGCTCCAATGATAAAATTCGTTTCAATCCCGGCCTGGTTTAGAAGATATGTCAACCAGCCGCTTGTTGTACTCTTACCATGTGTGCCTGCTATCGCAATACCTTCGTAGAAATCCATCAATTCGCCTAACATTTCGGCGTATTTATAGATTATGCAGCCTCGCTGCCGTGCCTGCTGCAGTTCGGGATTTTCTTCTGTAATTGCCGCAGAAATTACCACCGCATCCGTTTCCGGGTCGAGATTTAAGGTGTTATGCCCGATTTTTATATCAGCTCCGAGTGTGCAGAGTCGTGCTGTTACCTGTGTGGGTGTTTGATCAGAGCCTGTAACGATAGCATTGTTTTTCATCAGAAGCACTGCCAAACCGCTCATCCCTATGCCTCCGGCGCCTATTAAATGGAGTTTTTTACCGGCTATCATAATCTTTTTTTGTCCTATGGACTCTTCTCGGAGGACTGCTGTTGCCTGACCATCGTTAAAGATGCTGTTACTGCGCAGGGAAATGACTGAATCTTTCCTGGCCCTGGAATTCAGGTCATAGGTCTGCGGTCGATTCATAGCATCCTTTCTTGAAGACAAACGTTCCTTCGTTAAATAAAAAGTAATTTAACATATATATCGGCAAGAGCAAGGAAAAATCTTTTTAATAGCTTGTGATGAATTATTGTGTCGTTTAAGAAATATTGCAATATGTATTAGGGATTTTACTTATTGTGAGATTATGCAAATAAAATTAAAAAATATTCATTGTTTGGCACATAATGAATTAATTATGGAACATAGTATGATTACAACAAAAAGGGACATTATGAATAAAAAACATATTTTAAAGCTTTATTTACTGCGTCATGCTATTGCGGAAAAACGAGGCACTAAAGATTATCCCAATGATGACCGTCCTCTTACTCAGGAAGGTGCAAAAAAAATGAAGATCATAGCCAAAGGAATTAATCGTCTTGGTGAA
>CAYSHS010000145.1:0-7969 GCA_964430845.1 uncultured Pirellulales bacterium
GATCAAGCAGAGCGATGTGAAGCATGTAATAATCATCCAGCACTTCCCTCCTTACACCAAGCTGCTCAGGTATCAATCCTACTGCGGCTATGCCTCCCCCTTTGCCATTACCCCTGTTGTGCATCTGCTTCGATGGCTCGTAGATATGCCTTCCAGGCACAGGCTCAGAGCAGCAAAATCCTACTACGCCGCAGCCGCCTTCTTCTTCAGCCTTCCTTGCATTACCGGTGAATTCGAATTCACCAGCGAGTCTCTTCCTGGATTCTAGAATATGTTTTATAATCTTTTCGTTCACGTTTTATGCTTTCCATTATTTACTATAATCAACATGCATTAGTAAATCCGTTCGTCCTCTAAGCTCACTCACACTTCGCATCCCGAATCTTTGCAGAATTTGCACAAGCTCTTTTCGCCAGGCATTATATAAATTTATAATCCGCTGTGTGCCCCACTCGACTTCCATTTGATTTACAAGCTCTTTGTCAGTTGTAGCGATACCTCTTGGGCAGCCGCGACCACTTTCACAGCGTGTGCATCGCACGCATCCGAGAGCTACCAGCTCGCCTGTTCCGACGACTACTCCATCAGCGCCCATTGCAATTGCTTTTGCGATGTCATGTGCATTGCGAATTCCGCCGCTGGCAATTAATGTCACTGTATTTCTGACTCCCTCGGCTTCGAGAAAAGCATGAACTTTGCTGATGGCATATTCAATCGGCATAGCGATATTTTTCTTTGCGATGTCAGGTGCTGCGCCGGTTCCGCCGTAGCCGCCATCAAGATGCACGATATGAGTACCTGCCGCACAGCTTCCCACTGCCACCATATCGACATCAGTAGGTGTCGATACTTTCGTGGACACAAGAGCACGCCTGTTGACATGCTTAATCCAGTCAAGATGTTTCATGTGGTCTTCGATTGAATATACACTATGGAACGGGAATGGAGAGAACAATGATATTCCAAGCACAGCTTCACGCATTCTCGATACGCTAATCGTATTCTTATCACCTAACAGGTGTCCGCCCAAGCCGGGTTTGGCTCCCTGTGCATATTTGAACTCTACAACAGGCACTCGCTGAATTGTTTCCTCACGCACTCCGAAAAGACCCGTTGCAACCTGTGTGATTACATGGTCGTCATAAGGGCGCATTCTCTCCATGAATCCGCCTTCTCCGGTGCATGTGAAAGTATTCCATGCCACCGCCGCCCGCGCTTTCGAGAGCTGTGTCACGTTGCTTACCGAGCCGAAAGACATTCCGCCGCCATACCAGGGGACATCGATTTTTATTTTAGGTCTGCCGTCATTGCGGCGATTCAGCTCGATACTCGTATCAATTTCATTTTCGTCGATTTTAACGGGGGGTTTATCGGGGAATTTGAATCTTAATTTGTCAAATCCGCCGCCTGAGTTGCCAATATTATACTCAAAACCATATTCGGGTGCAGGGATATCGCCCGTCTCAGCCATTTTCCACGTCGCCAGAATCATATCAGATGTCCAGCGATAATCACCAAGCGCCTGCATCATGGGATTTTCCATCATACTTAATGCCGACCGGGGACATTGAGCGATGCAATAATGGTCGGTTTTCTCACAAGCCGGGCCTATGCACAAATACAATTTCGGCTCAGCAAAATATTTATATCCCGGCTTATCGACATGAACGCCGTATGGACATAATTCGACGCATTTGCCGCATCGAATACACTCACTGGTTCTGCGAATTATGTACTTGGTTATTTCGTTGCGATATCGTGAAGGCGCCGGTTTTATCGTACGCTCGACTTTCACCTGCGGCACGCGGGTCTTCATTGTGTTCTCAGGCAAAACTTCTTTCAAATTATTTTCTTGTTCCAAATAGCTTTCCAAAGGTTTCTTCCTCAAGCTGCTCAAAAAACATTCCGCGTCCTGTATCGCCTCTTAATCGCCGTGCCTCGCGCATTCCCATCGCGCCCATCACTTCGATTAGCTGGTCATGCCAGGCCGCTATAAGATTGGTCATACGTCCCAGGCCGTACTCGAAATCTATCTTTTCAAGTTTGGCCGGACAAACCACTCCCTGTTTACAGATTTTACATAAATGACACTCAAGAGCAATCAATAGCGGCAAATTAATCGCGGCAAGGTCTGCACCGCATATTAACGTCTTTGCTAAATGCTCAGCTAAAGCAATACCGCCGCTTGCAATAAGTGTAACTTCGTCACGATTGCCATTTTCCACGAGAGTCGTATGAATCTGGCGTACCATATCTTTTACAAATCGCGGCTTTTCTGTGCCAATTTCATTGCCTTTAAGGTCAGCCGCAAGATGAATTACTTCTATTTCAGGGTATTCCGCCAGCTCAATCGCACGCATGCATCCATTTTCATCCAATATCACTTTAACAGACACAATAATTTCAGGAAAATCTTTTTTAAGTTCCTTTATCTTATCGATAACTTTCGGGCTGTCCGGGATTTGGACAAGTTTAGTCCTGGCTAACACTTCCTTGGGAGGCTGCGGCGAGTCTGGATTAAGATGAAACGCAATATGTGACAAATCCTCTTGCGTCTTAGGCTTCCAGCCTGTGCTTGTATCAACTATTGCAATCAAGCCTGTTTGCCTGGCAGTTTCTCGCAGAATCGGACCAATATCAGGTAATGAGTATTGCTCCGAAGTCATATCAATAATCAGCGGCATAGGAATTGACAGCAGAGGCGGATTTGCAGCACTCAATTTCTTATCATCAAATGAAAGAAACGGCAGTTTTCTACCTATGTCAACCGCGGTGCTGATATATTCACGACCATGTATTCCATCTCGCGTAGGACGAACGATTTCAGACATATCCGTCCACATCGAATCGAACCCGGGACCTGCAAACCTTCCCCTGTAACCTGCTCCTGAAACAGGAATCTTGGCGGTTTCCGCCTGATTCCATGTTGTTTGGATTATATCAGGCGTCCAGTAATCGTTGCCCAAATTCTCGTATTCAGGATTTATCGTCAAGCGCAAAAGACCTTTAGTGCAGTTCTGCACACAATACAAACATCCCATACAGTCGAAAAACAATACATCGACATCGCTTAGATTGCGAATATATTCAGCTTCCTGCCTGTGGCGGTCATACACACATGCCTTTTTAACGCAATTATGACATCGAGCGCAATCCTCGCGCCAATCGACTATTCCGTATTTCCCGATACGAGGCCGCCTCGGTGGAATTGGCTTTGTTTTTATATGATATTTTTCCGGCATCTTAATTCCTATTTCCCAAGTCCTGACTGCGAAAGAATCTCCGGCAATATTGCTTCGTCTCCGCCGGACAGAATGTGTATTCCCCGCAGGCCGGTCATTTTCCTGATTTCCCTGATTATCTCGACACAGATTTTTAGTCCTTCTTTGCGCTGCGCATCCTTATCGCCAGCTTTTTTAATGCGGCTGATTATCTCATCAGGTATTTTATAATCGCTGAAAGTATCGAGAAGGATTTCTGCTTCTTCAGCATTTTCCAGTGGCATTATTCCTGCTAAAATCGCTGTTTTTTTCGTAATTCCCTCTTTATCAGCCGCTTCAAGCCACTCTGCAAAGGCTTTAATGTCAAAAACAGCCTGAGTTTGTATGAATTTCGCTCCGGCTTCAACTTTCTTTGCAAGACGAATTATATTCAACTCTAACGGCCTTAGGTTCGGATTTGCAACAGCACCGATAAGCATTGCAAAATCACCTTCGATTTTCACTCCGTCAGGCAATATTTTCTGTTCATTCATTTGCTTTACCGCCGATGTTAATTGAATAGAATCAATGTCATAAACATTTGCGGATTCAGGACATCCGGTTAAAGTCTGATGATAGCCCGACAGGCAAAGAACATTTTTGATACCAAGCGATGCCGCTCCAAGCAAATCAGAACCAAGAGCAATTCTGTTCCTGTCGCGTGTGACAAGCTGGTAAATCGGCTCTACACCCGCCTGGCTTAAAGCCACTGAGCCTGCAAGACTCGACATCACAATACCGTAAGGATTGTCAGCTACATTCACAGCATGAACGTTTTTGAGAGATTTTAATACTTCTCCATTCAGAGAAAAAACTGCTTTTGCACGAGGCAGATACTCTGCTGTAATAATGAAATCCCCCTTTTCTATGCAATTTGCAAGCTTGCTTTCCGGCATCATTTAATTTTCTCCATGTTCATACTTATAAAATCTTCGATTTCCTCGATTATTCGTTCTGTATCACCTTCCTCGAGCTGTATAACTCTGATGTGCCCCTTTCCCATGCCTACTTCTTCGAGCAGGGACTCTACTGCATCGACACGTTTCTTCGCGCGCAGATTACCTTCGAGATTACGGCATTTACCTTCCGGGCATGTTACGACTAAAACACCGTCAGCGCCCGTCTCGAATGCCTTGACCATATAAGGTATATCAACTTTACCCGAACAAGGCAGGCTGATCATGTTAAACTCAACATCCTGAAATTTACCTGTATAATGCTCTAATTCTCCTGTCTCAAGACTGTTAGAGCAATATAAAACACATATTTTCAATGTTTTTTCCTTACTAAATCTTTTCTGAAAACAACGAAGCGGCACATGTTAGCATAAGATTTGTCTATTGCTGGCTGATTCGTTTGGCAAAATCGAGATAATACCAGAGAACCCACATTTTCTCCAGGTACTGCGACCACCCGCAGGATGGTTTAAAACCATCCTCGGTATCGAGTGAAGGCTTTGTGCCGGGTCCGACGTGCCCATCCAGCTCTGCCCATAATTCCGCCCATACGTTGAGAGCGTCCTGCATTAAACTGGTATTTACGTTTTTGAAATTCTGAAGCTCTGTTATGGACGGAGCTTTAGGTAACGAACTTTGCTCATTTTCTGCCATTTTATTCCCATTTCTGGCATTCTATGCACTAAAACTTTTCTACATCTTTTTTGTAAAACTACACACTCCTTATGAGCTGTTTATGATAAACCAGTTGCCAAATAAGTCTTTTAGAATTGATAATCAGACAGACTGATTTGAAAACTTATCAATGTTATCCTGATTTGAACTACAAAATATATACCAAAATAACTTTATTGAATAACCAAAACGTCTATATGTGCTTGTGGTGCAAAGAGTTACATAATTTAATATTATTCTTATGCTTTTAGAATGATTGTGGAAAAGACTAATAAGTGGCCATTTATTTGCCATAATGACCACTTATTAGCCCAAGTGAGACATGTTACTGGTTATAAATTTTTAATAATCGCTACTCAAATTCTTTATTGTGATTTGCTTGCGCAGACTATACAGCCGCAGGCTCCCATATTTATCAGCGAGCCATTAGGAACAAGCTCTAATCCTAATATAACTGCCCGTGTCTCCCGTATCGATACATGGCCAGCAAATAAAGGTTCTTCAGCGATATAATTATATGCCGTCATCGGTATTATCGATAATAATACATTTGGAGATTGTCGGTGACGCGAATTCATCACGATATATGCCATCATGCGAACTTTTAATTGTAAATCCCTCGAATATACAACTGGAGTCAATCACGCCTGTAAACATCACATCCGCATCGTTTGTAATCCCGATAATAACGGTATCAGCTACCACAGACGGGTCGTCCGGATTAATCGAGCGTACAGCTATGTTCTTTTGGCTGCAGATGATATTTTCTCGATAAACTCCCGGGCTGACAAGTATTTCATCCCCGCAGACAGCTTTATCAACGGCATCCCGAATCGTAGAATACCTGATTCCTGTATTCAGGTTCAGGACAGGCAGTGACAGAATAAACGAGTTAATCGGAATCGGATCAGCGTATATAGTCGAGCCGTATTGGTCGCGTGCTCGTACAGTCCACCAGCTTTGTTCAGCAGGCAGTGAAGTCACCAAACTATCGGGCAGATTCGGGCTATCGCTGACTACCTCGAAATCCATAACCCGATTTGGGTCAGTGCCAATCAAAACCTCATACCCTACGGCGTTTTCACATTCCATGCAGCTTAATATCGCGCCGTTCGGGTCCCCGCCGTCATAAGGGTCAACCAGCGTAACAAGTCCGAGCATTTTGGCCGGATACATAGACTCGTTATAGAAATCCAGGTAGCCGTCAGTTAATGTACCGTACCATTGATACCTGTATATTTGATCGTATATATGCGTGCGTGAAAGCTGGAGATTTTTTCCTAGTCCTATTACAGACCAGTATCCGCCGGCGATAACACCGTCGTTAAACACATTTTTTTGAGGATTTGAAATCGAATCGTTGTACCAGTGTGGAGGAGCACCGCTGTCACCATTGGAAACCTTTGCACACATAATTCCCGGATAGAATGAACTTGTAGTGGAACAATACATATCTATCCAGCTCTGCTCTCCATCAACAGGGTTTTCCATATAACTAATAATATCCTGAGTATAATCCCTGCAAGAACTCTCGAATAATGAAATTCTGTTTACGGCGTATCTTGTGTCTTTATAAGTTAAATTCAAACGCAATCCGACATCCATAGCAGGCTGGCCTCCCGTGCTGAATCCCATTGTCTGGATAGCCTGATTGTAATTCGGAGCGACCAGTGAAAGATAGAGAATAAGCATATCGCCGCAATGGTAATACGTTCGCGCGCTGACTCCTTTATCAGGCTCATAGTAATTAAAGCAAATAGCATTTGCTTTCGATGTCCACGAGCTTGAGAACCACCAGTAACCATTACCGGTGACACAGTTTCCGCCGTCAAAGAAAACGAGGGTCGGTTTATTGGGATCAAACGGGCCATTAACCAGTTCAAAAGTGCTGTTTGCAGGTCTTGGTATTACTCTTAGCTCAACCGTATCCGGAAAGCTAAAGTACTCTCCATCAAATACAACGAGCTGAAATTCACAAATTTGAAGTGAATTTGTTTGTGTAACGCCGCTTATCAAAGGAAAATTGGTATCTGCACCTGTAATCGCGGCATTGGGGCCTGAAACCTGCTGCCAGAAATACATTAGCTGTCCAGGCTGCCCATCCGGGTCGTATGAGCCGGTCCCGTTGAGGTGCATTGCACGCCCGTCGGTATAGACCGGCAATCCGGCATCTGCGACGGGGAAGAAACCGTTATCCAAAACGATAGTAACAGTGTCCGGGCTGCTGTCAATATAACCGTCACTAACAACCAGCTCGAATTTATATAATGCAAATTCAGTCGGAACGAAGCTCGGCTGTGCCGAATTCGGATCATTGAATTCTATGTCAGGTCCGGCAATCTGAGTCCAGCTATAATACAGTGCATCCTGGAGAGGATCATAAGAAGCTCTGCCATCGAGAGTCACTGAAGCCGGGATTTCTTTGAAAACCTGACCTGGGCCGGCATTGGCTATCGGCGGGAAATCATGTACGCGGATTAATACCTGGTCAGGCTCACTCAGATGCGAATTGTCACCGACTATCAGCTCGAAAACATATTCGCTTTCAGGCTCGGGTATAAATGTCGGATTCATCGAATTCGGATCGCTTAATGTCACTGACGGGCCTGATATTTGTTGCCAGTAATAGGTTTCTATTCCCGCAGGATTATAAGTAGAGCCACCGCCATCGAGAGTAACCTGCACGGGTCGTGAAATATATTGATTTTCACCGGCGTTGGCAATCGGCAAAAACGGTTGTGAATCCAGCTCTATAATCAGCCCGTCATGGAGAAAATTGCTCTGGTTATAGGCAACTTGTGTTCCGATTGTTCCATCGACATTTTCTATACCTATCGAGCAGTAAGGATAAAAACCTTCTGTGAAATCCTTGTATTGAATAACTATCCTGCCCGACTCATATAATATTACCTCGGCATTTACAAACCCGCTACCCCAGTCTATATCATAATCGACGAACTGGATAACTGTATAACCTTCGAAGTTCTGGTAATATATTCTCGTGTTTTCCTGTAGATAATGATACGACCACATCCAAGCTATAAAATTATTATAATAATCAGCTCGCGGGATAGCTTT
>CAYSHS010000146.1:0-7917 GCA_964430845.1 uncultured Pirellulales bacterium
CTATTAGTGGGTCCAAAGGCAGAAGCTGTTTCATCGGGTAAGTACCTGTATGGATTGACGGCTCAACAGTTGAAATATCACAAGTAACAGCCGGGCAAAATATCAGTTTATCTGCTTCTGATAAAGGATGTGAAATCAAACAGCTTCTGGAACATGAAGGTACGTATGATTTGTTTGATATTGTGCTCGATAGCGGCGAGTTGCTTACTGTCGCTGATGAGCACTACTTTATGGCTCAATCCGGGCAATGGATTTCATCGAAAAATCTCAAGGCATCAATGTTGCTGCGAACAGCCAAAGGTAGTATCAGGATAAAAAGCATAACCAAACGACCAGAGCAATTCACAGGCAAGGTATATAATCTCGACGTCAGAGGCTCAGACAGATACATGGTTGGCAAAGATGCTCTTATTGTGCGCGATTATTGAGTCGTATTGGGTGCATTCGCAATACGCATCACGCAATACTCACGACGAAAGATTATTGCTTTACTTTTTCAACGTTTTAACTAAAATAAGATTCCGGCTCGTTTTTGGGCCGGAATTTTTTTATAACTAATTGAAACAGGGTAATTTATGAGCGAAGAACTCTCGAAAGTGTATGAACCGAAAGTAATTGAGAAACAGGCAAACGAGATATGGAACTCGAAGCCTTATTTTCATGCCCAGCCGCCTGAAGATAACCAGAAAGCCTATACGATTGTAATTCCGCCTCCGAATGTTACCGCCCCGCTGCATTTAGGTCATGCTCTGAATAATACATTGCAGGATATTTTGATTCGCTTTCGAAGAATGCAGAAATATAGCACGCTCTGGATGCCCGGGACAGACCATGCCGGAATTGCAACGCAGACTGTTGTCGAAAAGAGAATTTTATCAGAAGAGGGAAAACGCAGGACTGATTTCGAGCGTGAGGAATTTGTCGGGCGCGTCCAGGCATGGAAAGATGAATACGAAGCCCGTATCATAGAACAGTTGAAAGCAATGGGATGCTCCTGCGACTGGGAACGCACACGATTCACGATGGATGAGGTTTGTGCCAAAGCGGTTCGAGCGACTTTCTTCAAACTCTTCAAAGACGGCCTGATTTATCGCGGCAAAAGATTAGTCAACTGGGATCCCGCTACCCAAACTGTATTAGCCGACGATGAAGTTGAGCACGAAACAATACAGGGCCATTTCTGGTATATGAAATACCCTCTTGAGAGCTATGTCGAAATAGAAGGTAAAAAAGTAGAATACGTTACAGTAGCGACAACAAGACCGGAAACAATGCTTGGTGATACAGCGGTTGCGATGAATCCGAAAGATCCGAGAGCGGAATTTCTGGTAGGCAAAAAAGTTCGCTTACCAATTGTTGGACGCCTTATACCAATTATTGCAGACGAACACGTTGTTCTACCTGACCCAAATAGTGAAGACGAAAAAGCTAAATTCTCTACCGGCTTTTTGAAAGTCACTCCCGCACACGACCCGGACGACTACGCTATCGGGCAAAGACATAATCTTCCAATTATTAATATAATGGCTCCCGATGGTTCTATCAGCGACAAGTTCGGCTGGACGGACTGGAATGATATTAAAAATCCGGATGTAGAAAATATTCTTGGCATGGACAGATTCGAGGCTCGCGAAGCAATTGTCGAATGGTTCCGACAGGAAAAACTTCTGGAAGATGTTCGCGATTACTCACACGAAGTGGGACATAGTTACAGAAGCCACGTTCCAATCGAACCTTATCTTTCCGACCAGTGGTACATCGCGGTTAAAAAGCCAATCCCGTGGCATGGGCTTCCAGCCCATGAAAGCATGGGCAAGATGCCCATGCCACAAACGATTGAGAGTACTGATGTACCGGTTAATTCATTGGCAGGCCTTGCATTAAAACCATTGATTGATAAACGTCTGCGTTTTATCCCGGAGCGTTATGCAAAAACCTACCAGACATGGCTCGAAAATCTTCGAGACTGGCCTATCAGCCGACAATTATGGTGGGGACATCGAATTCCTATATGGTCTATTGAGCTTACTAAAGCTGGTGCTCTAGATCCTAATAAACCTGATTCACTCTTAGATGAACGAATAAAGAGTGATTTTGAGAAATCATTTATAGATTTTGTACAAAAATGCGATTTACAAGATGAAATTTGCTATAGAGCAAAATGGAATGAAATTGAAATGAGATGGACATATTACATTTGTACAAAAAACTCTACTGTGGACGAAACATTTCAATTATTTGTAAAGATTTTTTCACAAAAAAGTAGTCCAGGCATTTCAATAGAACAAATTGAAGAATACAAGAAAGATGATGATTTATTCAAAAATAAATTTGGTGACAACGCATATAATCAAATTGGACAATTCAAAAGCTCAATAGGCAGTATTGATCCTATTCAACAAGATGAGGATGTACTTGATACATGGTTTAGTTCGGCGTTGTGGCCGTTCAGTACAATGGGCTGGCCTGAAGATACGCCGGAGTTAAAAGCATTTTATCCCGGTAATGTACTTTGTACCGCACGTGAGATTATTACGCTCTGGGTTTCTCGTATGGTTATGATGGGACAATACTGCGCAGGTGACATACCTTTCAGCGATGTATATATTCACGCGATGATACAGGATGGGCAGGGACGCAAAATGTCCAAGAGTCTCGGCAACGGAATCGACCCGCTCGTGGCAATAGATAGTCATGGCGCAGACGCGATGCGATTTACATTAGCTGATATGACTACCGACACACAGGATATAAGAATGCCTGTATCACAGATGACACTGCCTGACGGCAGGCAGGCAAATACTTCGCCGAAGTTCGATATAGGAAGAAATTTCTGCAACAAGCTCTGGAACGCTTCGCGTTTTGCGATGATGAATCTTGAAGGAATTGACACATCGAAATTCGATGTATCAAAAATGGACATCACCGATAAATGGATTCTATCGAGACTTGCGAAAACAGTTTCAGAAGTGACAGAATCCATAGAAAACTTTAAGTTCAGTGAGCCGCTATCGAGTTTGTATAAGTTCTTCTGGAACGATTTCTGCGACTGGTACTTGGAATGGACAAAATCCAGAATGCAGGATGAGACGAAGAAGCCTATAGCTCAAAATGTTTTGGCGTTTGTACTAGACCAGGTTTTAAGACTGCTTCATCCATTCGTACCCTTTATTACGGAAGGAATATTCCAGAAACTAAATGAAATCGCTCCTGTGAGAAAGCTCGAAGGTCTTGCCGATGCTAAAGTATCTGAAGCTCTGGTTGCAGCAAGATGGCCTCAGTTATCGAATTCGTTCGTAGATGAAAAAGTCGAAAGTGATATTACAATTATCCAGAATCTCGTTCGCGCAATCAGGGACATCGAGAACAAGTATAATGTAACGAGTATAAAGGAAGTTTCTGCAAATGCCCAGGAAGCGATGGCGAATATGCTGAACGAGAATACTGAGCTGATCTGCACTTGTGCATACGTAAAGAAATTCAAAGCAGGTGCAGAAATTTCCAAACCAGAAAATGCGGCAGCCGCGATTGTCGAGGGAATACAGCTTTTTGTTCATAATGTAGTCGATGTGGAAGCGGAAAAAGCCAGGCTCAAAAAACAAAAAGAACAGGTGGAAAATGCTAAAAAAGGAACTGAAGCGAAATTAGCCAATGAGAATTTCGTAAACAAAGCCAAACCTGAAGTAGTCGCGCAGGCCAAGGAGAAATTGCTTCAGCTTACAGAGCAACTGGAAACGATAATGAAACATCTTTCGGAATTAGAACAGAATTAAAAAATAATCGTATTTAATCAGGACAATACTTTTACTGAAATGGTGCAATAATGGAAGTGGCAGCGGAATTATCACGAATAATCATCAATGAAATGTCTGACCAGCAGATAATCGTTCTCAAGGAACAAGACGGGGAGCGCAGTTTTCCAATTGTAATAGGAATAGTCGAAATTTTTGCAATCGACAGGCGGCTAAAAGGTATCAAGCCTGCAAGACCCATGACCCATGATTTGCTCGCTAATATAATCGAAGACCTGGGTGCAAAAATTGAAAAAATAGTGATAAACGACTTGCGCCACCACGTGTTCTTCGCAAGAATTCACTTAAGGCTGAACAATCATTCGGTAGTCGTAGATTCGCGTCCTTCCGATGCCATCGCTCTGGGAGCGGCTACCAATGCTCCTATTTTTGTGGCTGACCATGTTTTTGAGCAGGCTTCTCAATAAAAATCGTCGAAATAATCAGCAAACCCACTCCTACACAAAGCAGGCTGTCTGCAACATTAAAAGTCGCCCAGTGAAAGTCCCGATAATAAGCATCAATAAAATCTCGTACGTGTCCATTATTGAAGATTCTATCATATAAATTCCCTGAAACTCCGGCAGCGAAAAGACCCATTGCAGCCTGAACAATTCTTGGTTGTTTGCCGCTAAGAAAAAAAGCTATAATAATTGCTATTAAAGCAATACTCGAAACTGCTATTAATAACGTGGTTTTTTCGTAAAAAATGCCCCATGCCGCGCCGGGATTTTGTGATCTTGTCAACTGTAAAAAACCATCAATGATATTATAGGACTCACCTGCTTCCAGTCTCTTGAATAACGCCCATTTACTCCATAAATCAAGCGTAAAGCCGACAATAGCCAAAGGCCAGAAAATAATATGAGCCTTAAAATCGGGAAATAAATATTTCCGCTCTAATGCACATGGCTTTTCCGAAGCGCTCTGCTTTGCAATTGGTTGTACCATAACTACTTTCTATTGCTAAAATGCAAAAAATTATTCTTATTGGCTACGGGATTATATCATAGTAAATGCCTCTGTCAAAATCTTTTATCGCTCGACAATTGACATACCCAACAGAATTTCATATCATATTGCGAATAATTCAGGTTACTTATTTTAGACGAGGCCATGCCTCGTCTTTTATTGTCTTTTGCTTGAAAGGTTTTTTATGGCAAAAAAGAATATCGAGCTGAAAAATAAACCTTATGTTTTGATTATACGTGATGGCTGGGGTTATAATCCCAATCCCGCAGAAGACAATTATAACGCAATCAAATGTGCCGATACTCCTGTGGATGATATGCTCATGTCGCAGTATCCAAACTGCCTGATCCATACGAGCGGCGAAGACGTCGGGCTTCCTGACGGAACTATGGGCAATAGTGAAGTAGGTCATCAAAATATGGGCGCAGGCAGAATAGTACCCCAGGAATCCGTTCGATTAAGCATGACAATTCGAGACGGCTCGTTTTTCGAGAACAAAGAATTTCTCAATATGATTGATTTCGTGAAGAAAAATAACGGGAAAATGCACGTCATGGGATTGTGCAGCAATATTGGGGTACATTCGCTTCTGGACCATCTCTACGGCCTGCTCGAACTTGCGAAAAGAAACGACTTAAAACAAGTCTATATCCACGCTTTCACAGACGGCAGAGATTCACCTCCCGATAGCGGTTTAGGTTATATTGCTGATATCGAGAAAAAAACCAAAGAAATCGGCATAGGAACAATCGCATCCGTCATGGGAAGATTTTACGCAATGGACCGCGACAGCAGGTGGGACAGGGTGCAAAAAGCATACGAATGTATGAGATTCGGAAAAGGCAATAAAGCTAAAAGCGCAAGTGAAGCAATCACAGAAAGTTATGCAAAAGAAGTAACAGATGAATTTATCGAGCCGACCAGCATTGTCAATTCCGGCAACGAGCCGATAGCTACTATAAGCGATGGTGACGGCGTGGTGTTTTTCAATTTCAGGGGAGACAGACCACGTGAAATTACTCGCGCTTTCGTTTCTCCTGATTTCAAGGATTTTCCCAGGGCAACAAAAGCGAATATATATTTTGTTTGCATGACCGAATATGATTCCACAATTCCCGCGCCAGTAGCTTTCCCCAAGCCTCCTAAAATGAAAAATATACTCGGAGCATACTGGGGCTTACTCGGACTCAAGCAATTCAGATGTGCAGAAACGGAAAAATACGCTCACGTTACTTTCTTTTTCAACGACTATACCGAAAAACCCTTCCCGGGGGAAGACAGGCAGATTGTCCCCTCGCCCCGTGTTCGCACATACGACCTCAAGCCCGAAATGAGCGCTTACGAAGTATGCGAAGTCGTGCTCGAAAGACTCGAATCGAATAAATACGATGTGATTGTAATCAATTTCGCCAATCCTGACATGGTAGGTCATACCGGCGTATTGTCAGCAGCAGTTAAAGCCGCAGAAGCTGTGGACCAGTGCGTAGGTAGAATCCTCGATAAGATCAAATCCCTGGGCGGAGCTGCACTTATAACAGCCGACCATGGCAACTTTGAAAAAATGTGGGATTTTGAAACTAATCAGCCTTTCACCAGCCACACAACCGGTGATGTGCCGCTGATTGTATTCGATGAGCGCAACAAAAACAGGAAACTCCGAAATAACGGCAGATTAGCAGACGTAGGCCCGACTCTTCTGGAAATGATGGACATCCCCCAGCCCGAAGAAATGACCGGACAGTCGCTATTTGAAAAATAAAATAACAGGCGGATTGTTATGAAACTCGATTTAAGCAGTCTTCAAAAAGCAGTTGAATCTTTGGAAAAAACTATAAATGTCGCAGAAAACAAAAAGCTAAATGCTGAGTTTGACAACGATATCAAAGACGCGATAAAGGCGGGAGTTATCCAGAACTTTGGATTCACTTATGAACTATGCTGGAAATTTATGAGACGATGGCTAAGCGAAAATGCCACAATCGAGGAAGCTGAATATTCACGAACTCGCAGGGAACTCTTCCGTCAGGCGGCTCGATCCGGTTTGATTGACAATCCTCTATCATGGTTTTCTTATGGCGATGCACGCAACCTAACTTCGTATACCTATGACGAAAATAAAGCTGAAACAGTTTATGAGACATCAATTGATTTTCTCGAAGATGCCAAAGATTTCCTGAAAAAAATACAGAAACATAATGATTGATTTAGAGGAAAAATATTTAGACGAAATTAAACGAATTCTCGCAGAACAGGTTCCGGACTGTGAAGTTCGTGTTTTCGGCTCACGCATCGAAGGCAAAGCTCGCAAATTCTCCGATCTTGACCTCGCTCTGATTGGTAAAGAAAAATTAGACTGGCGAAAAATTGAGCTGCTAAAAGATACCTTTTCTGCAACCAATATCCCGATTATGATTGATGTAATTGATTTCAACGCTATATCAGACGAGTTTAGAAAGATTATTGAAAAACATTACAAAGTGATACAAGAGAAAAGATAGAAAAGAAAATATCCCTGTTAGAATTAATGAAGAAGAAACAAAAACCAAATTGTTTTATTATTGCAGGACCGAATGGTGCCGGAAAAACGACATTTGCGTTAAGATATTTACCGCAAATAGCAAAATGCAGGAATTTCGTTAATGCAGATTTTATCGCATACGGCTTATCGCCTTTTGATTCTTTATCTGCTCAGTATAAAGCAGGAGAAATTTTTCTTCGAGAAATACAAGCAAATATAGAAAAGCGAGTCGATTTTGCTTTCGAAACAACTTTGGCCGGACGCAGCCAAATCAATCTTCTAAAAAAACTCAGAGAAGATAATTGGCAGATTATCCTGTTTTTCCTGTGGATACCAAATGCAACTTTTTCCAGGAATCGTATTCGCGAGCGGGTAAGACAGGGAGGCCATGATATTCAGGACGATACAATTATTCGCCGATTTCCTCGCGTTATGCATAATTTCATAAAGATTTATATGCCGTTATGTGATAAAATATTTTGTTATGATAATTCTGGACCAAAGCCGGTGTTGTTCTTTAAACAAGACAAAAAAGGACAACGAATTTTAAAACCAGAATTATATGCTAAAATTTTAAGGTACTCAAATGACATCAAAAGAAACAGATAAAATGGCTAAACTTGCAGAGAACTGTTT
>CAYSHS010000147.1:0-7899 GCA_964430845.1 uncultured Pirellulales bacterium
GAGATAGGTCATTTGATCCTATTTTTTTAAAATATTTTAAAAAAAGTCCCATATTTGCTTAATAAATGAGACTCATTTTGTTCAACTTATGCCCAATTCATTACAGATATTAACAAAATGGAGACAAGAATAATGAAGGCAAAATAGATTTGAACATAAATACTCTCATTAAGTTTGTGTTGTGAATATAACTCACAAATTATACTAATTTCATATTTACGATGTCCTTATAAAATAAACAATCGTAATGCACCCCGAAAAACAAGACACATTTTATCGCCTGTCAGCATAACAATACGAAAGCCCTCTTTGTGTAACTGCTCGATTGCTTTGGGTGTGGATTCTTTTATCGGATCAGTAATACCGAGCAGTCCTGCGATTTTTCCATCGGCCGCAACAAACATAACCGTCTGGCCTTCTGCCCGCAGCGATTCAGCCTTTTGGTCTGATTGACCGAGACTGATACCTGAGTCCTCCAGTAACTTGCGATTACCGACATAGACCTTATGTTCTTCAATTATTCCTGATATCCCTTGCCCGGTATAGTGTCAATGGGCGCCCAAATCGACACAAATCCGCCACCTATGGCAACATTTGAAACAAGTGTTGTACGCAGGCATTGTTTATTGAACTTGCAGCATTATGACAAAAGTTCTCTTCTGGCGGATAAACTTCATGTATTACTGAGCCGCAAGTATGTCAAAGGAGGAGATATTTATGATTTGATGTGGTACCTTTCCGATAGAACTTGGCCGGAATCAAATAATGCTTTTTTGAATAACGCCTTAAAACAGACAGGCTGGAGCGGCAAGAAAATTACTGAGGGTAACTGGAGAAGCGAAACAGCAGTATGTATTTCAAAATATGATTGGAAAAAAGTAATTTCAGATGTTCGTCCATTCGTGGAAAAACAAAAAGAATTAGAGATGTTGACAAAAGAAATTCTTATTAAATTATTAGAGAACAACAAATAAGACTTTTAATTGTAACAGCGGTCAGGGATTTAACACTACCTAACTTTATCGAAGGTGAGGAATTTCTCGTAGATTATACCTTTTTTATTGAACCGGATAGGAAGTAAGATACACTCAGACAGATTTTATCCTTAAGTAAAAGAATACAGGGAAGATATATTTGGCCTTTTAAACAAAATTCCAGTGCGAACATTGGGGTCTCGAATCAATGGCTGAATTTTAGTCAGCCTGATGCAAAGATATTGTGCTTTTCAAAACAAGTGCTGAACTGTCAACAAAGTTAACAAAAGATTGCATCATTTCCGCCCGTACAGATTATCGTGATGAAAATGATTCGAGATTGGGTTCGACGAGAGGATTTCAGGTAAACTCGGAATTAAAATATAATCTTCGTCAGCTTAGTAGCACTGCAGGACTTGAAATTAACTTTTTAGATCGAAGAAATGATAAAATAGATGGAAGTTTCCTGTATTTTCAGTTAAAACGATGCTTCTAATCTGTATAAGGATGTGTAAAATATGTATATGTTTAAAAATATATCCAAGAATAGTAGTAAAGTTATATTATGCTGCATATTACTTCTGCCCTTATATGGCTGCAACGGGCCGGGAAATGAATTGTTTTTTGGTAAGAAAAAAATCGGTGTTCTTATTTCTCCTTACGCAGCAGCAATTGCCCATGATTATAAACTGTATGTAACTGATACATCTGAGGGAACGGTGCATATTTTTGATTTGAGGAAAAGACAATATAGACATTTTGGTGAAATTGATAACAATAAGAGACTGCAAAAACCAGTAGGTATTACGGTCTCGGGTAATTGGATATATGTAGTTGACAGTATGCTTCACAAAGTGTGTATTTTTAATACTGCAGGAAAGTTCCTTTTCTCTTTTGGAGATGATCGGTTAAAAAGGCCCTCAGGTATTGTCTGGTCAAGGGGTGCCTCAAGTGATTTTCGGCCGGCAGTGGGACAGACCTGAAGATTTTGCGCATCCATGTGGAATTGTTTCATACAGTCAAGGTAATATTTATGTATCAGACAGGCAGTTTGAAAATATCCGGATATTTAACTCACAGGGTCAAATACTTATGGCCTTCGGACATGAAGGGACACAACCCTGACAATTCTGGTTGCCTTCCGGAATATGTATTGACGATCATAACAGAATTTATGTTGCAGATTCGTTTAACAAGAGGATTCAGATTTTTCAACTCCAGGAGCAAAATGACCAATGAAAATTAGGTTTAATTTATCTGCGGTACCAGGCGGAAATACATGTAGCGTTTGTCATACACCTCACAGTGCTGTTTCAGGAACACCCCTTTGGAATCACAAGCTTTCCGAAGCTGTTTATAATATTTATCAGAGTTCATCATTGGAAGCCAACGTAGGTCAGCCGGCTGGCTATAGCAAATTATGCCTTAACTGCCATGATGGATTGGTTGCTCAGACATATCTAAAAACTAATCTTTCAAAGCTCAGTAGTCATGACGTTACTAAATACCAGGAGATACATGATCCAAGGGAATCTTTGACCTTATCAATAATGCAGCATATTGAATGTGTAGATTGCCATAGTTCCGATAGTTCTTCTGCGGCCAAGGAGCCACATGGTTCAATTTATCAAAATCTTCTAACCTATCACCATGAAACCTCAGATTTTACACAAGAAAGCAGCTTTTCTTACGAACTGTGCTATAAATGTCATAGTAGAAATAGTATTTTGAATGACGAAAGTGTTACAAAACATAAGGAAAATAATGAAAACAAAAATATTAATAAAAATCTTAGCAGGGATTTTTGTAATTGGTGGTGGTTTGGGGTATTTCATATTCCAGACGATGCAATCTTCCTGGTCATATTATTATTCGGTAGATGAATTCTCGGAAAATGAATCATCGATGAAAGACCTTACGTTTCGTATTGCCGGACGGGTTAAGCCAGGTAGTGTCGTCCGTGATTTGCAGGCTATGAATTTATCCTTTATTTTAACAGGAACAAAATCGGAAGTTTCCGTTATTTACAAAGGCATCGTACCTAATAATTTTACCGAAGACATAGAAGTTGTGGTTGAAGGGAGACTCGATATCGATGGAACTTTTAAGGCTGACACATTATTAACCAGATGTGAATCCAAATATAAAGCGAAAGCAGATTAATTATGGCTGAATTTGGAAACTTCGCTCTGACTCTTTGCTTGTTCCTAAGTGGCTATGCGTTCTTTATTGATATAGTCGGTAATTTTCGCGATAGACCTGAATTGAATAAAAGTGCAAGCAATGCCGTCATTGCATTATTTGGTTGCCTAACAGTTGCAACTATAATCCTCTGGGCTTTACTTCTTGGAAGTGATTTTACTGTTGAATATGTGGCTGAAAATACATCTAAAGCTTTGCCTTTTATATACAAATTAAGCGCATTTTGGGCAGGAGCCGCCGGTTCTCTCTTACTATGGTTATGGTTGCAGACCGCTTTCACAGTGATTTGTTTTAGCGGAACCGGATTACATCAAAGGAATTTTACCGCTAATGCAAGAATAATAATTAATCTTGTAAATATCTTCTTTTTGCTCGTCTTGATTTTTGATAAGAATCCATTTACTTTGACTAAAGTTAAAATATCTGATGGTGCTGGGCTTAATCCACTTCTACAGCATCCGGCTATGGCTCTACATCCGCCAACTCTTTTCATAGGTTATGCGGCTTTTGCTATACCTTTTGCATGGGCTTTTGCTTCGATGAAATGGGATAATTCCAAAGGTATTGCTCCTTCGTTGAGAAAGGCCCGAATCTGGACATTGGTAGCATGGCTTTTTTTAACAATTGGTATTGCGCTTGGAGCGTGGTGGGCATATGAAGAGCTTGGATGGGGAGGCTATTGGGCTTGGGATGCAGTAGAGAACTCTTCGCTTATGCCATGGATTATGGCAACTGCATTGCTCCATTGTTTCTTAGCTTATAGACAGAATACTTCTATAGCCAAGTGGTTGATTTTGCTTTGCCTTGGAACTTTCAGTCTTTGTATCTTCGGAACTTTTCTCACTCGATATGGTCTTGTTTCCAGTGTTCATGCGTTCCCAGATCCAGGACTGGGAATATTATTTATAATTTTACTTATAATTGTATGGATTGTTACAGGGATAATTGCTTTAATTAAATACAGTCAGGATAAAAACAAAATAACTTCTATAAAAGTCAAAAGTCAAATATTTATAGTATTGAACAATTGGCTTTTTGTAGTGATTATATTTGTTATTCTTATTGGAACTCTATTTCCTTTTTTAAGTGGTCTTTTTGGTAGAAATAAAATTGCTCTTAAACCCGATTATTTCACAAAGATTATTGCACCGGGTGGACTTTTGCTGTTGCTTTTACTATCTGTGTGCCCTTACCTTTTCAGGTATGGAATAAAAAAGAACTGGCGAATGATTGGAGGTGTAGTTGTAGTTATATTAGCAACGTCAGTATGGATTTTTACTGATAAAATCGCGCCTGCAGCTCTTATTCTCTGTGGTTTTGCATTCATAAATCTTATGAGTGATTTTATAAACAAAATAACAAGAAATAAAGATCAAATTAAACATAGTTTTAGCCTGAGATGGTATGGGGCGAGGATTGTCCATCTTGGAGTAGTAATGGTCTTTTTAGGTATTGCTGGTTCCGGAGGATATAGTTCAGAAAAACAAGTAGCCATGAATCTTGAAAACAAGGTCAATGTGTTAGGTTACGATATGACATTTGAAGGATTCAAAGCTGACCATGGTCCAAACTTTACCTCCCTTAGAGCTGATATTAAAGTAGAAAAAGATGACAAATTATTTATCCAGATGCATCCATCACAGGCAGTTTACAGCGATTCCGGAAAACATACATCGGAAGTTGATATTAGAAGATCACTAGCCGGTGATTTATATTTGGCACTTAATGAGGTGGATATAACAAATAATCTTATCACTCTGAATGTGTTGATTAAGCCATTGGTTGATTGGATTTGGATAGGCTGTGCTGTTTCGATATCTGGAACAATTTTAGTCCTGCTTTCATTTTATCTGCGGAGGAAAAGTTCTGCTGAAATCGAAGGAGAAATTAACAATGAGTAATATAAAATGGGTTTTGCTCATTATATGTGTATTGTTTGTTGCATGGCCAATATTTTCGAAACGATCAGGCCGACAAAATCGTAATTAGGATGATTTCCTTTGAGATTTTTCTTTATAACATTTGTTTTATTGATGATTTTTTCCTCTTTTGCCTTTGCAAATATGGAAACAATGAATAAGTCATCGTCGGTTTTAACTGTTGAAGTTGTAAATAAAACAGAAAATGGAACACCAGTGGAAAACGATGAAGTTATTCTTCAAGTTTTCCGGCATCAACAAGTATATGACACTCTTGAGAGTAGTACCTCTGAAGATGGTAAAGCTATTTTTAACAATACTCCAACGGGTTGGCAATTTATCGCGATTCCACGAGCGAAACACAAAGAAATGATGTTCACCGGGCAGGCAGTTAAGTTAAGTCCGGAAGAAGATACATTTGCAGCTCAAGTTGAAGTTTATGATGTCACTACAGATAAATCGAAGCTTTTTGTGCAAATACATCATCTTATTATAAAAGCTTCAGCAGAAACAAAAGCCCTTGAAATGACAGAATTTATGCAATTAGTGAACACTTCAGACAGGGCAATCAGCTCGGAAGAAAGAGATAAACATGGTAATTCTGTTGTACTTTATATATTTCTTCCTAAGGGATTCGGTAATCTGCAATGGTCTGGTTATTTTGAAGAGAATGCCGTTGTTGTTACGGATAACGGATTTTATGACGTCATGGCAGTGCCGCCTGGCAGTTACCAGGCTATCTTTTCATATACACTTGATATCAGCGCATCGACAATGGATATTGTAAAAAAGATATCTTTACCTACAGAGAGATTGATGGTTTTTGCTCAGGGAGGTGTACAATTACATGGTCAAAATGATATGGATATACAAACCATGAATATGAATGGAGTTCCAACGGAATATTTAAAATTCAATAATATTACCCCGGAAGATGAAATAGCTTTTCAGGTTACAGGCTTAACTGTTGATAATCATAACTGGATTACTTGGATTATCTTGGCTTCGGTTTTTGCTGTTATGATAATTTTTGCAATTGTTCGATCTGGAACCAACAATCAAAATGTTACACGGAAAATTTAGTCCCTCGAATTTCAGAATGAAAATAGAAAATAAAAAAAATAATAGTGAAGATGCGATTGCAGTTAATTCTGTCAGAAAAGCTTTTACATCGAGATTGGTGCTGGATAAAATCGATCTTTTCATAAAGAAAGGTCAATCGCTTTGTTTATGTGGTGCTAACGGAGCAGGTAAAAGTACTCTGCTTCGTATAATCACAGGGCTTCTTGAGCCTGATCAAGGTTCAATAGAAATATGTGGATACAATCTAAGGAAAAATCAGGAAAAAGCAAAAATACTTCTTGGTGTCATCTTACATAAAAGCATGGTCTATCCTGATTTAACGGTTATGGAGAATATCTTATTTTTCGCTGACCTTTATGGTATAAAAGACAAGGTTTCCCGTGCTGAACAGTTACTTATGGATATCGGGCTTGAATCGCATAGGTATGACAGAGTTAATATTCTTTCCAGAGGCCTTCTTCAGCGTTTAGCAATTGCTCGAGCACTTGTTAACAGACCTGCTGTACTGGTTATGGATGAACCTTTTACTGGTTTAGATGCTGATTCTACAAAACACCTTATTGATATGCTGACTGAGTTTACCGATAAAGGCGGCACAGTAATAATGACCACTCACGACATCAAAATTGGCATAAGCTGTTGTAATCGTGTTGCGGTTCTGGATAAACAAAGAATAATTTTTGATTTGATGGTTCTTGATATTGATATTGCCGATTTCACTCAGGATTATCTTTCATATGCAAGGAGAAAAAGTTGACATATTTTAGGACGAGCTTCAAGGCAATCTTTGTAAAGGATATTATTACTGAATTGCGCTCTAAACAAGTCTTGCCCACAATGATTGTTCTGGGGATGTTGATAGTATGGATTTTACGAATTGCCGGTGAAGCTGCTTCAATAGATGCTAAAATTATGGGTCCGACAGCATTGTGGATTGCGCTATTATTCTCCGGCCTTCTGGCCCAGGAAAGGTCATTTGCGACAGAACAGCAGCAGGATTGTATTTCCGGTTTATTACTTGCTCCTGTTGAAGCTGAAACTATCTATTTGTCAAAGCTTTTTGTAAATGTTGTCATGTTGAGTATATTTGAATTTATAATTGTTCCGGTAGTGTTTTTGTTTTTTCGTCTTAATTTACAGAACAACTGGCCGGCTTTTATTCTTGTGCTGTTATTGGGAAATCTTGGAATGTCCGGAATCGGGACGTTATTTTCTGCAATAGTTCAGTTGACACGAACTCGAGGTTCCCTCTTAAGTATAATAGTACTTGTTATTTTAATGCCAATGATGATACCGGCAATTTTTGCATTGCTTTTTCTGTTTGGGAATATCCCCGAAGAGCTTGTTGGTACTGGTGCTTTAGCTTTTGTTGGAAGCTTTAACAATGCGATTGGTTATATGGTTACATTCGATGCAGTTTTTATTGTTGCCTGCTGGCTGTTATTTGGTTTTGTTATAAAGGAGTAGGAAAATGAGGCAGATTCTTATTATCCTTGCATTTGCTCTTATGCTGGCTTCATTGTGGTTATCATTAACGTTAGGGCAAATCGGAGGACCTCCAGCTAATCCGGAATCTCCGGTTCGAAACATTATTTACGTACATGTACCCAGTTCTATTTGTGCATTGCTCTGCTTCGTGGTATTGCTTATTTCGTCAATTACTTATTTGTGTACCAACAGGCAGGGGTGGGATATTGTTGCCGCGGCATCAGCAGAAGTCG
>CAYSHS010000148.1:0-7795 GCA_964430845.1 uncultured Pirellulales bacterium
CCTGGTTCTTCGCTATAACTATAGCAGTTATAGGAGCACTTTCTATTATTTTTTCTTTGAGCTATATAGTGGGAAGAGAAAAAACTGATTTTTACTTCTCGATGATGCTCCTTGTCAATGCGGCAATGCTTGGGATTGTATTGGCAGGTGATCTGATCTCTTTCTATATTTTTTGGGAGGTAATGTCCTGGAGTGCGTTTTTACTTATAAGCTATAACAAAGGAGCAGCCCTGACTGCCGGTATGAAATATATCATAATGTCTATTATAGGCTCCTTATGCTTCCTTGTAGGCATGTTGTCACTCTACGTTTCTTTTGATACTCTGAATATATTACAGATTGCTTCTGCAGTTACCTCTGTCTCTACTAACTATATTCTTTTTATCCTGATCACTTTTGGTATTGCTTTCGGGATCAAGAATGCAATACTGCCGTTTCACACATGGCTACCCGATGCCCATTCTGAGGCGCCGGCCCCGTTTTCCGCGGTGCTTTCTGGAATACTGGTAAAGATGGGAACTTATGGTTTTTTGCTCTTGATATATGTAATAGTAGGCTTAAAGCTTTTTCTCAACCTGGGTGGCGGCCTGTTTAGCTTTCAATCTATACTTTGTTTTTTGGGTGCCGTTACTATTTTTTTTCCTACTTTTATCGCTGTACTTCAAAACGATGCAAAAAGACTTTTAGCCTGGTCTACTGTCGGACAGGCTGGTTACATAATATTGGGAATTGCATTTGGAACGAACCTGGCCTTAGCCGGAGGCATATTTCATTTTTTCAATCACGCATTATTTAAGGCACTTCTGTTTTTATCCATAGGTGCGGTTGAATTCAGGACACAAACGAGGGATTTGGATTCATTAGGTGGTCTGGCTAAGAAAATGCCTGTTGTATTCGTCTGTACTTTAGTAGGTATTTTTGCATTGATTGGAGTGCCTTTGACCAATGGATTTGTCTCCAAGTGGTTAATTTATAAGACATTAATTCTTGAAGGCTCTCCATTCTTAGCCTTTTTTGCATTGGTGGGGACCTGGGGTGCAATCCTTTATTGTTATAAGTTGATTCACAATATATTTCTGGGGCAACTTCCTGAAAAATACAAAACTGTAGAGAAAGCGCCTTTGAGTATGCAGTTGCCTATTATAATTTTGTCATTTGCGATTCTTTTCTTTGGCATCTTTCCTGGTATTCCACTTAAAGTTATCAATTCAATCGGGACATCTTTTGGTTTTGAATCTTTAGATATAGCCTTATGGGGAATAGCCTCAGAGGCCGGAACCTTAAATACGATAAACATTTTTTCTGCAGTGCTTATAGCTGGCGTTATTGTTTGGATGCTTTTTCAATTAGCTTCAAAATCGGTATTGGTTTCTCAAAATGATAGTTATGCGGCAGGGGCACATACGCCGGTTGATAAATATCATTACACGGTCGAATTTTATAATCCTTTGCATAGAATGCTAAAGCCTTTCTTGAGAGATAGAATAGACGAATTTTATTATTGGATTGCCTCTTGTATAAAAAAGCTTTCTGATGGCATAAGACACATATATTGCGGCGATGTAGGTTATTATGTAATGTATATAATTTTATTCTTGGCATTTTTAATTTTTGTTCAGCTTAACTGGAAACTATGGTAACAAAAGTAATACAGATAATTTTGTCTCCGATTTTAGCACTTATAGTGGGTGTGTTCTTTTTGGGTTTAGCCAGAAAGATTATGGCAAGAATCCACTGGCGATACGGTCCTCCTCTTATACAGCCTGTTATCGATATGATTCGATTGTTTTACCAAAAAAGCGTATCTCACGGCCGTATATTCGACTTGGGAATAATTCTTTCCTTAGCAGGCTCTATTGTTGTAATATTATTTTTACCTTTTGGACAAATTTGTCCTCTGAGCGGCTCAGGTGGTTTGTTAGTAATCCTTTATATTATGCTGCTTGCACCTTTAGGTCTTGCTTTATCGGGAGGTCAGGCGGCCAATCCCAATATTAGTATAGGAATCTCTCGCAAATTAATTCTTAGTCTGGGATACGAGGTGCCTTTGCTTCTTGTATTGCTCTCGATAATGACCCATTATAAGACAATTTCAATAATTGAAGTGGTAAAAATCCAGCAGAGTGCAAGTTGGTCTATTATTTCTTTTCCACTATTTTTATCCGGCCTTTCTTATTTTCTTATCTTGCCTGCGATACTTGGGATTAGACCGTTTGATGTCGGCTCCGCGCCTCAGGAGATATCTTCAGGGCCAATGGTAGAATACGGCGGCAAATACCTGGCACTGGCTACTATAGAACATGCATTAGTTCTATTCATCAGTATCGCTCTTTTCGTCAACTTATTTCTGGGCGGTGCAACTAATCCTGCTATTTTCTTTATCAAGATGTTAGTGGTTTTAGTGTTTGGTTTGTGTATAAACGCTGTCTTCCCAAGATTTAGAATTGAACAGGCAATTAAGTACTTATGGAAGTGGCCTACACTGTTGGCTTTTCTGGGCTTAGTTTTAACTTTAATAGTAAGGAACTAAAAATTGGATAGAAACCAGATTACAAAATGGCTCAAAGAGCCAGCCAAGATGGCAAATAAATATTCGCTGCATGCAATATATTTTTGTACAGGCTGTGGAATAATTGAAGTTCCACCGGTTATAACTGCTCGCTGGGATGCTGAGAGATTCGGGGTAATACCCGTGGCTACACCCAGACAGGCAAATTTATTCATGATTACAGGATATGTTTCGGTGAAGACTCTAAGGGCTATTATTAAGACGTATGAGCAAATGTATGAACCTAAATATACAGTAGGTTTCGGTTCATGTCCAATAAACGGCGGAATGTACTGGGATTCTTATAACACGATAAAACATCTGGATAAGTATATCCCTATAGATGGTTGGATTGCCGGTTGCATGCCAAGGCCGGAGGCAATATTTATCGCCGTAACTCATCTTTGGACGTTAATCGATAAAGGAATGGCAAATGCTTATATTCGGTACAGAGAAAATTACGAGTTTTACAGAAGAAACCAGGAGATGGCTTTGGGAAAACTTGAATGGCCGCCTTTATATCCAATCGACAGCAATAACAGGGCAGTAGAAAATGCGTGAATCCATAAAAGAACAACTTGAATCGACTTTTAAATCTGTTGTGGTAACTGTTCCCGAAGATACCCGGTTAGTTGTGAATGTAAAACAGAAGCACGGCCTGGCGGTTTTGAGATTTCTAAAGGATAGAAAATTTGACCACATGGCTCTTATTTCCTGCGTTGACTGGATAGAAGAAAAAGAATTTGAATTGGTTTACGTTCTTACTTGTTACATGCAAAGCGATGAAAAAAGTACAGGTCTGGAATTACATTTGATTGTAAAAACCAGAATCCCAAGAGAAGAACCACTATTTGAAACGGTAACAGGTATTTTTTCCAACGCAGAGCCGTATGAGCGGGAGATACATGAGCTTTTCGGGATAAAATTCGAGGGACACCAACGGCTGATACCACTTTTTCTCGAAAGGGAATACGAAATTCCACCTTTTAGAAAAGACTTTGACACCAGAAAATATGTTAAAGACGTTTTTGATAAAATACCTTCTATTGAAACTAAGAGCAAATGAGAGAATTGGAATTATATTTCGGCCCTCAGCACCTGGGAATGGTTGGCAACTTTAGCATCACGCTTAAGGTCGAGGGAGATCGTATTTTGGAAGCTACATCTAATCCAGGTTATTTGCATCGTGGATTTGAGAAACTTATGGAGTACAGAACCTGGATACAAAATTTTCCAATGGTGTGCAGGATAAACGTTGTAGAACCTGACTCAATGGAAATGATATATGCTATGGCAGTGGAGAAGTTGGCAAATATAGAAGTTCCGGAACGGGCTCATTTCGTGAGGAGTATCTATCTTGAGCTTGCACGGGTCGGTTCGCATTTATTTGGTTTGTGGGCCTATGCCAACATGCTCGGCTTCGATACCGTAGCTCAGTGGGCAATGTACCACCGAGACCTAATTTTAGACCTCTTCGAGGAACTCACGGGCGGCAGAGTCTATCATATATATATATGGCCGGGCGGCGTGAGGCGTGACTTCCCATCGGGATTCAAAGATAAAATTGTAGGCACACTGCATTCCATAGGCGGCTGTGTGCCGGATTATGATGCGACGTTCTTTAATAACCGCTTGTTCTATGAAAGAGCTAAAGAGATTGGCAAATTAACTCAACAACAGGCAAAGCAATGGGGAGCCACTGGGCAAACCTTGAGAGCAACAGGATTGCCTTACGATATCAGAAAAGTCGAAACTTATGCCGCTTACGACAAGGTTGAATGGAATGTCCCTGTGAGAGAAGATGGCGATGCTTACTCAAGGGTATGGGTCATAAGAGATGAAATGATAGAAAGCGTTCACATGATATTCAAGCTGCTTGATGCCATGCCAGAAGGCCCCGTTTATAATCGCATACCGAATCCATTTAAATGGAAAATACCAAAAGGCGAAACCTATGTCAGATGTGAGTCTTCACGCGGAGAGTTGGGTCTTTACCTGGTCAGTAATGGTGAGGATAAACCTTACAGGGTACATTTTAGAACTCCTTCCTACCCTAACGGATTGATTATTTTAGAAAAGTTACTTGAAAATGCCAGTATAGCCGATGTTGGAAACATAATGATAAGTTTATATACAGTTGCTCCTGAGATAGACAGATGAAAGAAAAATCAGCAGATAAAAAAGGTAGTGTCCTGAGCCCTTTCAAAGCGGTTAACTTTCTGTTCAAAAAGCCGCGGACTTTAAGGTATCCTTTTGAACGCAAAGAGCCGGCACTGAGATATCGGGGTTTTCATCTCAATGACTGGGATAAGTGCACCGGTTGTGGTAATTGTGCTGATATATGTCCAAATGAAGCCATTACTATGATAGAGATCCCTGAATTGAAATCCAAACCACTGGAAGGTGTGAAGAATGAAAGACCCAAACTCGATTATGGCAGATGCTGCTTTTGTGGTTTATGTGTGGATATTTGTCCTCCAGCTTCCCTGAAATTATCCAGGGAATATTTCCATATCCATTTCGATACAAATACTTTTACTTTTATTCCGAAAGATGAAAATACAGATAGAGAGCATTTCCTCGGTTCCGAACAGTATTCTATATTTAAAGCAAGTCTGACTCATCGCAAAGAAGACTATGAAGGATTTGCTTCTGACCTCGAATACTCCTTATTTGAGCCACAGCGAGTGTCTATGCCTGAGATTCCACCTGAGGAAAGAAAACTATCTTTCATTGAGCAGGTTATAGGCTACAATAATGAAGAAGCCGTAAAAGAAGCTTCTCGATGCCTGGAATGTAAGCTATGCGAGGAGGCATGTCCAGCACATTTGAAAATTTCCGATTATATAAAGGCTATTTACGAAGGCAGACCTGATGAGTCCTTAAAGAAAATATTTGAGGATAATCCAATACCTGCAATCTGTGGAAGAATATGTATGAAGTATTGTGAATCAGCCTGTTCTTTGAGTATTCGAGGAGAAGCACTGGCTGTAAGATGGCTTAAGCGATTCGTTGCGGATTCTATTAAAGATTATAAAACTGACTTAGAACTTAAGCTGGCCGAACCAACCGGCAAGAAAGTTGCTGTAATAGGTGCAGGGCCAAGCGGCTTATCCATAGCTTATTTTCTCACCTTGAAGGGACATAAGGTAGTTGTATTTGATTCCCTGCCCGGCGGCGGTGGAATGATGCGGGTTGGGCCGCCGCTTTACAGATTGCCTATTGAAGCAATAGATAAGGATGTAAATAATATTGCTTCTCTGGGAGTTGAATTTAAGTTCAATACTACAATAGGCAAGGACGTTCTGTTTGAAAATATCTTAAAAGAATATGACTCAGTTTATCTTAGTATAGGAACAACTGTAAGCCGTTCCACAAAGGTCAAAAACATTGATAAAGCCCTGTTGGCTCTTCCATTCCTGAAAGCGAATAAAATTGCAGAACCTGTCAAGGTAGGTAAAGAAATAATTGTTATCGGCGGCGGAAACGTGGCTATGGATGTTGCAAGGGAGGCTCTGCGTCTGCAATACATGCAATATCCTAACGAAGAGGTAGCAACTAAAACGGTTTCTCTGGAAGATTGGGACCAGCTACCGGCAACGGAAGATGAAATCGAAGAGGCAAAAGAAGAAGGAATTCAATTTAATCCTGCATGGGGGCCGGAAGAGGTTAAAGTCGAAGATGGCAAAATCAAGGGACTATTGTGTAAAAAAGTTAAGTCTGTATTCGACGAACAGGGCCGATTCAATCCCACTTTTTATGAGGAACAGCAGATGTTCCTGGAGGGTGACATGATAATCGAGGCCATTGGCCAGGCCCCTGATTTTGCGTTCATTCCTAAAAAACTATTTGAAAAACTGGACTTTACACCCCAAAGAAAAATAAAAGTCGATGAAAATGGAATGACCTCAATCCCCAGGATATTTGCTGGTGGTGACATTGTAAATCAAAACTTAGATGCAGTTACTGCTATTGCTGATGCTAAAATAGCAGCAGAAGGAATTCATAAAATGCTCTGTAAGAAATAAGGAGTATCAGTTAATGGAAGTTTTAGTTAACTATAAAAATGGATTTAGGTTTTCCGCCGCATGCAAAGGATATACTGTTACAACTGCTACATAACAAAGAGTATTGAAGAGGGAATAAAAATTGTTTGTTCTCTTGCAGAAACCGATAGCCAATAGAGAATATGAATGATTCATCCGGCCAAAAAATACAACAAATCAACGAGATTTGCGAGAAGATTCATAATGTTCTCGATGGTATAAAGAATCTAGACACACTTTTTATAAAAATACGAGCGGATAAAATATACTTGATATATCTACTTATTACATATGTCAGATATATGATGTTATTGGAGATTTGAGTTTTGGCAAAAAAACAAGAACAGAAATTGAATTTATTACCTATCAAGGTTTTGGAGCAGGCTTCGGAGTGCCTCAAGGTACTTGCACATCCAGCTAGACTGAGAATAGTTGAGATTCTAATGCAAGGTAAATTTGCAGTTCATGAAATAGCCCGAATATGTGAGCTTAATCCTAATCAGGCTTGTGAACATTTGCGACTTCTTAAGGGTCATAAGCTGCTTGATAGTAAACGTTACGGCAGGACTGTATATTACACTATAATTGCGCCACAGCTAACAGGAATAATTGAATGTATCCGCAAAAATTGCAGAATTTTGTGACACACTTAGTTTTAGGTTAGAATTGAGGATTTTTATAAAATTAGTAATTATTGATGGCTTTGGGTGAGAAATCTTTCTATTATCTTCAAACCTCGTAGGGTACATTGGTTCTTACGGTCACAAATTGCAATTATTCCTGAGTTTATGTTGTAAATCAGACCAAAAGATCAGCCTTATGAGTGCACATTTTAAGATGGATTTATTCTTGCATTACCTTTTACTTGCCCATCTGGAGATTTTAGTTGCTGTCCGTGCGTACAATCTCTATATACCGGTGATATTAGTTTACTATTATGCAATAAGCAATATACGTCGCGAGAGTAATCCATAATTTATATTTCATAGGCCGAGAAGTTTAACATATCGATATTAAACCTGCAATAATGTTCGTTAGGTGGCTTTTAAAGTATATTCTAATAAAGGTATTATGTAACTTTAATTTTTGGATATAACTATGTTTAATGTGATATTGAAAAGATTAAATATTCGGTTTTTTGCACCTGTTTTCAGACCTATAAAGAGTTATTTAAGTAAATAGGTTCAAATGTACGTTTGCA
>CAYSHS010000149.1:0-7790 GCA_964430845.1 uncultured Pirellulales bacterium
ATCGCATTGCAGGGAAAGTTGTTAATGAATTCCTGAAACAGCCGCCGTTTACCAATGAGCTTTATAATGAAGAACGAGTCACAAAAGAAGAGCAACGGGTTAAGGCTCTCAAGGCCGCTCTAACAAGAGAAGTAATGAAAGAGGTTGAACAGGAAAATCTTTGGGCGATTCAACAGACACCTTCTGACGGTTGTTTGTATTGGAAATATGGTCTTATGCTTGAAGAGCAGCAGAATTATTCAGGTGCCGCCAGACAATTTGCCACAGTATTAAAATATGAACCGACTCATTACCTGGCCTGTGCCAAACTGGCTCTCTGTTACGGTCGTATGGGAAATCTTGATGCCGCAATTGAATACAATTTAAAAACCATCGAAATTTACCCTGAATCCGCCGATACATATTTCAACCTTGGCTCTGCTTATCATCAAAAGAATTTGTACAATAAGGCGATTAAATATTATAAGGCAGCAATTAGCATTAATCCGGAACATGCACAGGCATATAATAGTCTTGGTGTCCTGTTATATAATGGTGGAAAAGTCAAAGAGGCTTTAAGCACATATCGGACTGGAATAAAACTTATTCCCAACGATTTGAACTTACATTGTAATCTCGGCATCATGTTCAAAGAACAGGGTCAAAAAGATGAAGCAATAAAAGAGTTTCGTGAAGCATTGAAGATAGATCCGAATTATACCAAAGCACGTATGTTGCTTAATTCTTTGAATTAGAAAAAAGGATAAATAAGCGGTGCTATCGCCGAGCCTGACAGCAGTACAATCAAACCCAGAAGCAGCAGCATAATCAATATCGGCAGAAGCCGCCGTTTTTTATTATTTTAGATATCAACTTCCCAGCCACTCCTATATTTTTTATTTATCAGGATGTCTGCTTCCGGGGCATTGGTTGCTTTCATTGCTTCGATATCCCATTGAATCTCTTTCTCAAGTCGAACTGCCAGGTTTCCAACAAGCATCGCTTCTGTGAAAGGAGAAGAATATTCGAATCCTGCTAATGCATCTTCAGGCTTATTATCCTTGCAGGCTTTAATCCATTCTGCCTGATGACCAATACCATCTTTCATTAACTCAGGTGGTCTTCCAAGTTCCTGACTTCTTGCCATTGGATATAATCTTGGTGCACCTGCGTGACTGCCCCCCAGAAGAACGCCTTTTTCTCCAATCATCATACAGCCATTATTGCTCGGATTCACACCTCCAAGTTCAGCCGGAGCTTTGGGCACTTTCCCGCCGTCATACCAGACAAGGTCAACCGCGGGTCTGTCACCTTTAGCCGCAAAGGAATATGTTATTATCTCCCATGCTGGATAAGAATCGCTATTTATGCCGCTCGTTTCTGCTTTTGTTTTGACAGGCGCTCCTAAATCAAGACACCAGAAAGCCGGGTCCATATTATGACATGCCATATCGCCTAACGCTCCGCAGCCCCAGTCCCATCTTCCTCGCCAGTTAAAAGGAAGATAGCTCTTGTTGTAATATCTATAGGGTGAAGCTCCCAACCAAAGATTCCAATCCAGTGTACCCGGTACAAGTTCGATTTCAATTGGTCGTTCAACTCCCTGCGGCCACCACATTCTGCCCGCTCCGCCGGGTCTGTCTGTCCAGACATGAATTTCTTTTACAGTGCCGATTGCACCGCTTTTAATATAGTTCCACCACAATCTCAGACCGCTTCCGCCGTGCCCCTGGTTGCCCATTTGTGTTACAACTTTCATTTCGCGTGCGACTTTGAGCATAGCCCGACATTCATAAATTGTATGTGCCATCGGTTTTTCGACATATACGTGTTTTTTTAACTTCATCGCCCTTATTGCTGCTGGAGCATGATGATGGTCGGGAGTAGCGACAATTACAGCGTCTATATTTTTCTGCTCCTTTTCCAGCATTACACGATAATCCGAATAAAAAGCAACGTTGGGAAAACTCTGTATTGTTTGAGCGGCCCTGTTTTTGTCCACGTCACAAAGAGCCACAATATTTTCACTGCCCATACTTCGTATATCATTAGACGCCTGGCCGCCGCATCCAATAGCGGCTATATTGAGTTTGTCACTTGGAGCCTGCTGACCTGAGCCTGCCAGAACGTGTCGAGGCACTATCGTAAAAGATGCAGCCGCTGCTGTTGCTCTCAAAAAATCACGCCTTGATAAATTTCGATTTTTATCTTTCATGTTAATCCCCTTATAATGTATTAAATCAAGATTTTTCTGTTAAGACTGAACCTTTGCAAAACTCTTGTTAGAAAAGAGGGTAAATAAACGGTGCCAATGCCGAGCCTCCCAGCAGAACGACTAAACCCAGCAACAGGAGCATAATCAATATCGGCAAAAGCCACCATTTTTTATTGTGTTTGAGAAAATACCAGAACTCAGAAATAATGGAAGGGCGTTTTTCAACTGCTATTTTTTCAAATTCAGTGTTTTTATTTTCTGTTTTTTGAGCCATAAATATTCTCCATCTTTTCAAAATTGATGAAAATATCTGTCAAGTTTATCAGGTGATTGCCTTTTTAGCCAGTAACTTTTTGCGGCGTGGTCAAAATTTCGGTCAAGAGGGTCGTGGCCTGTTATGCGGAAAACAAGCCCGATTGGGGTAATTATAAGGAAATAAAATATTGAAAGCACTAAGAAACTCATTATCCAGCCGATAGGAAATGTTAATAGAATCAGGCCGAGGTAAATTATTCTCGTTAATTTCATAGAAATCAAACTGCTCAGAAAAATTAAAATGCCAACACTTAAAATAACTAAAATCCATTGAAACGCTAAATGTTTGAGAAAGTATAACAGTAGTGACAATACGACCGATGCTATAAGAGCGATATTCCCGAAATCGCGAAGCTCTTTGCGTTTGGGATTCCAGTTTATTTCAATCATTGACATTTATAAATCAATCCAGTTGAAACTGTGCTTTGTATTCGTCCACTTCGTGCTCTTTTGCCTGGGGCTGCTCGTTTTTATATAACAGCAAATCTTCCATAACAAGCACATCCATATTCGTTGCCATAAAACAACGGTATGCATGTTCAGGCGAGCAGACAATCGGTTCGCCGCGAATATTGAAGCTCGTATTGATGATAACAGGACAGGAAGTAATTTCCTTGAACCTGCTCATCAGGCGATGGAGCTTCGGATTGCGTTTGTTATCGACCGTCTGCACACGGGCAGAATAATCTACATGCGTAACAGCCGGGATCGTGCTGCGTTTGACTTTTAATTTTTCCAGCCCTTTGAGCTTTTGCGGCTCAATATTAATAGGCAAGCGCTTGTCATTATGGACGGGAGCTACCAGCAGCATGTAAGGGCTTTCCTGGCTGTCGGGCATATCGAAATAGTTTTTTACATCTTCTCTCAATACGCATGGAGCGAAAGGCCTGAAAGACTCGCGAAATTTTATTTTCCTGTTCATTATCGACTGCATCTTCTCGCTGCGTGCATCTCCGATAATACTTCTGCTTCCAAGCGCGCGGGGACCGAATTCCATTTTTCCCTGGAACCAGCCAATAACTTTTTCCTGGTTTATTAAGCTCGCTACTGTATCAATCAATTGCTCCTGGTCTGTATAGAGATGATATTTAGCATCAATTGAATCGAGGAATTGGCGGATTTGCTCGTTGTTATATGCGGGACCAAGAAGAGAGCCTCTTTGGAAATCACTGCTATCTATATTGCGTTTGTTGTCCAGCAGTTGATACCAGGCGAATAGTGCCGCTCCGAGCGCACCGCCTGCGTCACCTGCGGCAGGCTGAATCCAGATATTTTCGAATGGGCTTTCGCGAAGGATTCTGCCGTTGCCGACGCAATTCAAAGCGACGCCGCCGGCAAGGACAAGATTTTTCATTCCTGTTTGTTCGTGGACATGTTTTGCCATTCGGAGCATAATTTCCTCGGTTACCGCCTGAATTGAAGCGGCCATATCCATTTCCCTTTGTGTCAGTGGAGATTCAGCTCTTCGCGGCGGCCCGCCAAACAGTTTTTCAAATTTAGCTCCTGTCATTACTGTTTTATGGCAGTATGGAAAATATGACATATCAAGGCGAAAAGAGCCGTCTTCTTTCAGGTCTAAAAGTTTGTTCTTTATAAGGTCGTAATATTTCGGCTCTCCGTAGGGAGCCAGTCCCATAAGCTTGTATTCGCCTGAATTGACTCGAAAACCGGTAAAATAGGTAAAAGCAGAATAGAGCAATCCGAGTGAGTGAGGAAAATGCAAAATGTTGGTTATATCGATTTTGTTGCCGCGTCCCGTTCCAAAGCTCGCAGTTGCCCACTCGCCAACGCCATCCATAGTCAGAATTGCGGCCTCCTCGAACGGGCTTGGGAAAAATGCACTTGCGGCGTGGGATTCATGATGCTCGGTGAAAACATATCGTCCTTTGTATCGATTTTGCAGTGCCTTATCTATTTCACGAGGCAGGTGTAGTTTTTGACGCAGCCAGAGCGGGATTCCCATCATAAATTGCCTGAAACCCCTTGGTGCATAGGAAATATATGTTTCCAGTAATCTGTCGAATTTCACAAGAGGTTTTTCGTAAAAAACGACATAATTGAGCTGCTCGATAGAAATCTGCCCTTCGTTAAGGCAGTAATCAATAGCATTTGACGGGAAACTGCTGTCGTGCTTTTTCCGTGTGAATCGCTCCTCCTGGGCAGCAGAAACAATTTCTCCATCGCGGATTAAAGCAGCCGCACTGTCGTGATAATAAGCCGATATACCAAGAATATTCATGCTCGTTCAAACCAAATTGAAGAGAAAAACAATTTTACTCAATCCTGATTCAACTAAACATTTATTATAAACTATATTGCCAGTTTGGTAAAGAAATCATGACAATTTGAGATTGAGAAGCATTCAGATATTACTGAACTTTTTCAAAACTCTTATTTTTTATTGAAAAATCTGTTTTTATACTTGCATTTTTCCTGGAAATTCATATATTTTAAGGTTCTGATTAAATTAATATATTGGTGTTGATGTATGATGTACATCTTGTAACGAGACAGGAGTTTTATATATTATGTCGAGAGAATGTTATTTTACCGGCAGGCGAACAATATTCGGAAGAAGCATATGCCGACGCGGCAAGGCCAAGCATCTTGGCGGCGTTGGAAAAAAGGTTACCGGCATTTCCAACAGGAAGTTTAAGCCGAATATCCAGAAAGTTCGCGCTCTTATAGATGGAAAAATTTGCAGAATCAAGGTTTCGACAAAGGCTATTAAAATGGGACTGGTTCAGAAGCCGCTTAAACGCAATTACAAACCCGCTGAAAAGGCAGCCGTTTGAAGGTAGGTTTTTAATAATTTTTCTCTTTAGCGGGGCTTTCTTTAGCCTCGCTTTTTTATTTAAGTTCTGAAAAATTTAAATCAGGCATACATTGTTTGAAGAAAATCCTGATTAGGGATTTTCTTCAAAAATCTCGTTTATCGTGATAAATTATGAATAATCAGCAACTTATAATTATAGTGAATAGAAAGAAAAAATTAAAAAATGCAATTTTTTCTTTCTATTGTATGCCTGATTTCAATTTTTCAGAATCTGTTTTTATTTGAGCGGAGTTATTACAATGGCAGAAAAAATCGACCAGGAACAGGTAAGAAAAGTCGCGAAACTTTCAAGGCTTGATTTAAGTGATTCTGAAATCCATGAATTTACCGGGCAGTTGGGTGCAATTCTCGAATATGTTGAAAAAATGAACGAGCTTGATACTAACAATGTCGAACCTCTCGCGCATTGTCTGCCTGTGAGTAATGTTTTCCGGGAAGATTATATAAAAGAATCGCTCGGAACTGAGAAAACCCTGGCTAATGCTCCTCAAAAAGATGAGATGTTTTTCAGAGTGCCGAAAATACTTGATGATAATTCGGGTGCTTGAATTCCCAAAAGATAATCAGGAAGAAATAATTCTAAGATGGAAGAACTTACTGCAAAACAATTGCGTGACAAAATAGCGGCTGGGGAAATTAAAAGTCTCAATGCCGTAGAAAATGTATTAGCACGCATCGAAAAATATGAACCCGTAATTGGAGCTTATATCAGCACTTTTAAAGAGCAGGCAATCGAGCGGGCAGCCGAAATTGATAAGAAAATATCAGCAGGAGAAAGCCATGGGCAATTAGCTGGTGTACCTGTCGCGGTTAAAGATAATATGTGTACAACTTTCGGCGCTACAACCTGTGCATCGAAAATACTTGAAAATTTTCATGCTCCATATAATGCAACTGTAGTTGAAAAACTCCTCGCCGCAGATGCTGTGATTATTGGCAAAGTAAATATGGATGAATTTGCGATGGGTTCGAGCACGGAAAATTCAGGCCTGAAAAAAACTGTAAATCCCTGGGATACCTCTCGCGTACCTGGAGGAAGCAGCGGCGGAGCAACCGCCTCAGTTGCGGCGAGAATGTGTTCTGCCGCTCTTGGTTCTGATACAGGAGGCTCGATCCGTCAGCCCGCAAGTTTTTGCGGTGTAGTTGGACTCAAACCAACTTATGGTAGAGTTTCGCGATATGGACTTGTTGCTTACGGCTCAAGCCTCGACCAGATTGGACCGGTAACGCAAAATGTGGAAGATGCGGCTCTAATGCTAAATGTTATTGCAGGTCACGATTCGTCTGACAGTACAAGTGTAAATGAAACGGTTGCTCCGGTTTGCAATTATCTTGAAAAACTTAACGAACCTATTGAAAAACTCAAAATCGCAATTGCACCTCAATTAAACGCAGGCGCGGATCGGCAGGTTCAGAATGCTTTAAATGAGGCAATAAATATCTATAAAAATCTCGGTGCAGAAATAATCGAAGTCGAAATGCCTCATCTTGATTATGCGATAGCAGCTTATTACGTAATCGCGACCGCAGAGGCTTCAAGTAACCTGGCTCGCTATGATGGTGTGCATTACGGCCATCGCACTAAAGACCCGAAGGACTATATCGAAGTCTATACGAAATCCCGCGCCGAAGCTTTCGGCCAGGAAGTTAAACGAAGAATAATGCTTGGAACTTATGCTCTTTCGAGCGGCTATTATGATGCCTATTACCTCAAAGCTCTGAAGGTAAGAAATTTGATACGAAGCGATTTTACAAAAGCTTTTGATAAATGTGATTGTGTTATGATGCCCGTCGCTCCGACTACAGCGTTCAAGATAGGGGAGAAAACAGATGATCCGCTGCAAATGTATCTTTCGGATATTTATACGATAGCCGCGAATTTAGCCGGTATTCCCGGAATAAGTATTCCCTGCGGCTTCGATGATAAGGACTTGCCTATAGGATTGCAGATTTTGTCACCTGCTTTTACCGAAAATAAACTGCTGCGTATCGCGAGAATGTACGAAAGTAAAACAAACTGGCACAACAAGAAACCTGATATAAAAAATTAACCACGAATGAACACGAATAAACACTAATTTTTTATTCTGTTTTGATGGATGATAATAACAATATAATTTATAAAGAACTTTCTTATAAAATAATTGAACTGGCACTTGAAGTACATAATGAGCTTGGGTGCGGCTTTTTGGAAAAAGTATATGAGAATGCTTTGATGATGCTGCTTGAAAGGGAAAATATTCCTTCAAAACAGCAAGCTCCGGCTGATGTTTATTTCCATGAAAAAGTAATCGGGCAATATTTTGCGGATATTTTAGTTGATAATAAAATAATACTCGAATTAAAAACCGTGGATGCAATTACAAATACTCATAAAGCCCAGACTCTGAATTATCTTCGTGCAACAGGAATTAAACTGGGACTTATTATGAATTTTGCTAAACC
>CAYSHS010000150.1:0-7758 GCA_964430845.1 uncultured Pirellulales bacterium
GCAGATGCACAACAGGGGTAATGGCAAAGGGGGAGGCATAGCCGCAGTAGGATTTATACCTGAACAGCTTGGTGTAAGCAGGAAAGTGCTGGACGATTATTACATGCTTCACATAGCTCTGCTTGATCCTGAAGTTCGCACTGAATTGGAAAAGAAATTCATCGAGCCGAATTTCGAGATTGCTGCCTCATGTGGACTTGAGACTACAAAAGACTGGAAAAGTATTAAAGGTCTCGAGGTCAAACCTCCCGATGTATGGCGGTATTTTGTTCGAGTTAAACCTGGTGTTCTCGATTCGTTTATTGAAACAAATAATTTGAAAGAGCTTGACAGGCAGGATGCAGAAGACGAGTTTATAAATCAGAACAGCTTTAAGCTAAACCAGGCTTATTATGCTTCTCTTGGTGAGCAGAGAGCTTTTGTGCTTTCGCATGGCAAGAATATTATGATTCTTAAAGTCGTTGGCTATGCTGAAGCGATTGTGCAGTATTATAAAATCGAAGGTCTTTGTGCTCATATCTGGATTGCTCACCAGCGATATCCCACAAAAGGACGCGTCTGGCATCCCGGCGGTGCGCATCCCTTCGCCGCAATAAATATGGCATTAGTTCATAACGGTGACTTCGCGAATTATCACTCTGTTAGTGAGCATCTGAAGCAGCGCAATATATATCCCCAGTTCCTTACCGATACAGAAGTATCGGCACTATTGTTCGATTTGCTCGACAGGACATATCGTTATCCCCTGGAATATATAATCGAGGCGATGGCGCCGACTACTGAACATGACTTCGACTGTTTGCCTGAAAATAAAAAGCCGATATACAGGAATATCCAGGCAACACATATACATGGCTCGCCCGATGGTCCCTGGTTCTTTATTATCGCCCGCAACGTGGTACGAGAAAATAAACTCCAGCTATTGGGAATAACGGATACAGCGATGTTGAGGCCACAGGTCTTTGCTTTTCTTGACGGCGAATTTCAGGTCGGATTGATTGCTTCTGAAAAACAAGCTATCGATGCAACGCTTCTTAGTCTCTCGAAACAGGATAATCGAATTTGTCCGGTTGCTGACCGTTACTGGAACGCAAGGGGAGGCTCTCACACGGATGGTGGCTCGTTCATGTTTAATCTCGAAAAAGATGCCAAAGGTAAAATGCGAATAAGCTGTACAAATAAGTTTGGAGTGCCGCCTTATATTCAAAAAGAAGTGGAATCATGTGACTTTAATGAGAAGCCGTCACTTACTAAAGATTTAATCGGAGTAGAAGAAGACATCGATAAGTGGCTCGAAAATGGCGAATCTTTCAAGCTGTTCGAATTTGTTCGCGATAATATTAAACGCTGGACATTTGGTGATATTCGCTCGGTATGCGGTATGGTTGCTCAAAAAGCAGCAGATCCCTGGAAAACAGCCGCCGCGATAGAAGCTCTTACCCTGCTAAACGACAGAAGATATTCGATGGGTACGAGAAAGAAAAGCCATGTTATTTATATTATTCGGGATTCTTTGCATCAGTTGTTCAGAAATATTCCTGGTCTTGATGCGGGAGAAAGCTTAATTGCAACCCATCGTCTGATTGATTTTGAAACACGCAAAACATTAAGACCACCTCAGGATAACGAAAAGACACTTGTAATTGATACGTCTCTTTTCCCGCCGGAAGGTGATGATTGTGATGCGGCTTTATTGGTGGATGCTTACAGGAAAGGCTGGAAGCATTTTATCTGTTTCAATTGCCGCGGACAGAGATTTATAGGCTGCGGACTCGGGCCTGAAACTGATGATGTTACTATCGATGTTTATGACAGCTCAGGAGATTATCTCGGCTCAGGTATTGACGGCCTGACAATCACTGTTCATGGAAACGCCCAGGACCAATTGGGACAGATAATAAAAAGGGGAAAAATGGTAATTTACGGGGACGTAGGTCAGACCTTCATGTACGGTGCAAAAGGCGGCTCTGTTTATGTTCTCGGAAATGCAGCTGGAAGGCCTATGATTAATTCCGTAGGCAAGCCAAGAGTCGTTATTAACGGCACATGTCTCGACTTTCTTGCAGAATCATTCATGGCAGGCGACCCGTTAAACGGCGGCGGCTTCGCAATAGTCAACGGTATCGAGTTTGACGATGAGGGAAACATAATTGCGCGCAGGGAGCCTTACCCGGGAAGCAATTTATTTTCGTTAGCTTCAGGCGGTGCAATATATATTCGTGACCCTCATAACAGTCTTTCCATACAGCAGCTTAACGGAGGCGAATTTACCGCATTAACACAACAGGATTGGGATTTGATTCTCCCCTTTCTCGAAGAGAACGAGAGACTTTTTGGCATCGGTGTAGATGAATTGCTGATTGTCGATGGACATAAAGAATTACCTGAACGAGTATATCGCAAGGTTCGTCCAATAAAACTCAAAGCTCTCGCATCAGATGAGGCAGAAGAAGCGAACGAAGAGTTTCTTGTTACTCAGAATGTAGAAAGCGATAACGAGGAATAATAATGGCAATAACGATAAAAAAGAAAAAGGCCGATGGTATAATCGCCGTGGTGCAGGAAATATCCGGAGCGGATTTGAGCATCTGCTTCCAGTGTAAGAAATGCACAAGCGGCTGTCCAGTCTCGAAATTAGTCAAATATCCGCCTTCGGAAATAATGCGCAGGCTGCACCTGGGAGCAGGTGACGAAATTCTCGAAAGTGACATTCTCTGGATGTGCGTTTCGTGCGAGACCTGCTCGGAAAGATGCCCGATGGGTATTGATGTAGCGGCGGTCATGGATGCTTTGAGAAAACTCGCCCGCCAAAGAGGTGCCTCGAAACAAAAAGGAAACGTATCTCTTTTCAATCGTGCGTTTCTAAAAACAGTTCAAATGTTTGGTCGAACTTATGATATGGGAATGATAGCGGCTTATAAAATGGGTTCGCTTAAATTAATGGACGATACCGAGAAATTCCCGACAATGCTGAAAAAACGAAAAATTGCATTGCTGCCTTCGTTGAAAGGTGACAGGAAAACAGCCAAACGCATTTTCAAAATGGCAAAACTCAGGAAGGAGGCGGGCAAATGAAGTATGGTTATTTTCCAGGCTGCTCTTCCGAATCGACAGCGCGTGACATGCACGAATCGACTCTTGAGGTCGCCAAAGCGCTCGGAATCGAGCTTATAGAGCCGAAAGGCTGGACCTGCTGCGGCGCAACCGCCGGTCACCAGACCGACAGGTTCCTTTCAGTGGCATTACCTGCGGCAAGCCTGGCAAAAGTTAAAGACGATGGTCTTGATATGGTTGTAAGCTGTGCCGCGTGCTACAACAGGATGGAAGTCGCAAATCACGAAATACAGAACAGCGACCAGATGCGAAAAAATGTAAACGAAGCTCTCGGACGTGATTATGACGGCTCAGTGAATGTAAAACATTTCATGGAAGTGCTTCTTCAAGATGTCGGTATCGGAAAAATAAAGGAATCTGTAAAACATTCACTAAACGGGATGAAAGTCGCATGTTATTACGGCTGTCTTCTTGTGCGACCCAACGCAGTTACAAAACTGGACGACCCGGAAAATCCGACCTTTCTGGATAAATTGGTAACGGCATTGGGAGCGGAAAGCCTCGACTGGCCGCACAAAGTAGAGTGTTGCGGCGGCGGACTTTCAATGTCACGAACTGACGTTGTAGTAAGCCTGACCGATTCGATTTTGGAAATGGCGCAGGCTTCGGGAGCGCAGTGCATCGCAGTTGCATGTCCCATGTGCCAGGTGAACCTGGACCTGCGGCAGCTTGACATAAAAAAACAATTGGGCAAAGAATATAATATGCCTGTTGTCTATATCACACAGCTTATCGGCTTGTGTCTCGGTATCCCGAAAGAAAAACTGGGACTCGGAAAACTTATGATTTCGCCTTCAAAGGTAATCGAAGCAATTAAATTATGAATGATAAAAAAGATAAAAAAGTTGGCGCTGTATTGGTTCAGGGCGGCGGAATCGCCGGTGTTCAGGCGTCACTCGATTTGGCCAATTCGGGCTTTAAGGTTTATTTGGTAGAGCGTGACGGTGCCATAGGCGGCATGATGTCACATCTTGATAAGACTTTCCCGACGGGCGATTGTGCGACGTGCATTGTTTCGCCAAAACTTGTCGAGTGTGCCAGAAATCTCAATGTTAAGATTCTCACCATGTCCGAGTTGAAATACCTCGAGGGAGAACCGGGGAATTTCAAGGCGATAGTGAAACGCTATCCAAGGTATGTCGATGAGGATAAATGCACGGGATGCAGCGAATGTACCCAGGCTTGCCCGGTCGATATTCCTGATTATTTCGACAGGAATATGGGAACTCGAAAGGCAATCGCAAAGCATTATGCACAAGCGACGCCCAATATTTTCGGTATTCTCAAAAACGGACACGCTCCATGCAAGACAGCCTGTCCTGCTAATATTAATGTTCAGGGTTATGTCCAGCTTATTAAAAAGGGCGAATATCTTCGTGCGGTCGAGCTGATAAGACAGAGAAATCCTCTTTCAGCAATTTGCGGGCGAATATGTACTCATCCATGTGAAACTGCCTGTACACGTGCTCAAGTGGATGATCCTGTTGCGATACGCCAGCTCAAACGATTTGCATCCGACAAAGAGATGGAAATGCTCGAAGCAGGAGAGATTTCTCTGCCTCCGGAAAAGAAACATGCAAAAGATGCGAAAAAAATCGCTGTAATTGGTGGTGGTCCTGCCGGCCTTACAGCCGCAGATGACTTAGCCGGCAAAGGCTTTGCAGTGACAGTTTATGAAGCAATGCCTGCATCGGGCGGTATGCTTCGATGGGGAATCCCTGAATACAGGCTGCCGAAAAATGTGCTTGACCATGAAATCGAGCTGATTCGCCGCAAAGGCGTGACATTTAAGCACAACAGTCAGGTTGGAAAAGATATAACTTTTGATGAACTTCGTAAAGATTATGATGCTGTTTTTGTGAGCGTTGGCGTACAAAAGAGCCGACCGCTTGGCATCGAAGGAGAGAGCAGCAAAGGTGTAATGCAGGGTGTGGATTTCCTTCGCGAGGCTGCTTCGCAAAACAAACCCAAAGTTGGAAACAAAGTCGTTGTTATAGGCGGCGGAAACGTCGCTGTTGATGTGGCGAGAACTGCTTCGCGTCTCGGAGCTGCAAACGTCAATATGGTATGTCTTGAGCAGCGCCATGAAATGCCTGCCTATAAAGAAGAGGTCGAGGCAACTATTGCTGAAGGAATTAATGTTCTTAACGGCTGGGGACCTCGCTCAATATCAGGAAACGGCTCTGTCTCTGGTATCGAGCTGAAACGCTGCACAAGCGTATTCGGATACGATGGACGCTTCAATCCCCGGTTTGCTGAAAATGACAGGAAAAAAATTGAAGCTGACCAGGTAATTATTGCTATCGGTCAGCAAAATGATAAAGCATTCCTGGAGCATCTTGGTCTACAAATTGAGCGAAGCAGCATAAGAGTAGATAAGCTGACTTTGGAAACGTCAGAACATGGTGTTTTCGCAGGTGGTGACACTGTTTCAGGTCCTGCATCTGTTATCGAAGCAGTCGGGGCAGGCAAAAGGGCGGCTGAGTCTATCGAAAAGTTTCTTAACGGGAAAAATATGACGGAGAATCGTTTCGATGAGACTATTAAATCATTGCCTGACGAGCTGCTTCCAAATACGGAAAAAGTTGGAAAGAAGGCTCGGAAGAAAGTAGAAGAATTATCTGTTTCACAGCGTAGTGGAAATTTCAAGGAAGTTGAATTGAGTTTCACTGAAGAAGACGCGAAAGCCGAAGCAGAGCGATGTCTGAACTGTGCGTTATGCTCGGAATGCGGCGAATGTGTCCGCGCCTGCGAGCAGAAGGCCATTGACCATAATATGACTGAAAAAACAGTCGAGCTTGAGGTAGGAGCGGTAGTTTTAACACCTGGCTTCGAGGAGTTCGATGCAGGTAAAAAAGGTGAGTTTGGGTGGGGACGCTATCAAAATGTAATTACGAGCGTGCAGTTCGAGCGTATGCTCTCAGCCGCAGGGCCTTTCCAGGGACATGTTTTAAGATTGTCTGACGGACGTGAAGCGAAAAATATTGCCTGGATTCAGTGCGTAGGCTCGCGCGATTCCAAATGCGGCAACGATTATTGCTCGTCTATATGCTGCATGGCTTCGACAAAGCAGGCGATGGTTGCGGCCGACCATGTCGATGGTCTTGATGCAACAATTTTCTACATGGATATCAGGGCACATGGAAAAGATTTTGACCTCTATTACGAGCGTGCAAAAGCGCAGGATAATATTCATTATATAAAGAGCATTCCATCCCGAATTATTCAGATGCCGGGGACTAACGATGTTCGCGTTCGTTTCATAAATGAAGAAGGTGACCTTACAGAGCAGGAATTTGACCTTATAGTTCTTGCGGTTGGAATGGAGCCTTCTGCTTCGATAGTTGAGCACGCCGCCGCGATAGGTCTGGAATTAAATGGATATGGTTTTTGCCGGACTGATCGATTTTTGCCTTTAAATACATCCAGACCCGGAGTTTTTGTCAGCGGTGCGTTCCAGGAGCCGAAAGATATTCCCGAAACAGTAACACAGGCGAGCGGCGCAGCTTCTATGGCGATGGAGCTGCTTGCTTCGGCGCGAAATACTCTTGTTGCGAAGAAAAGTTACCCTGAAGAGCACGATGTAACTGACGAGCAGCCCAGAATCGGCGTGTTTATATGTCACTGTGGTATGAATATTGCCTCGGTTGTGGATGTCGAAGAAGTAACCGAAAGTATTAAAAATCAGGATAATGTAATTTTTGCAACGCACACTATGTTCACGTGCTCCGACACGAGCCTATCCAATATTAAAGAGATGATTCGCGAGCACAGGCTCAATCGCGTTGTAGTGGCATCGTGCACACCGCGTACGCATGAGCCATTATTCCGAGAAACATTGCGGGAAGCCGGCCTGAATCCATATTTATTCGAGATGGCTAATATCCGTGACCAGTGCTCATGGGTACATTCTGCAGTTCCTCAATCTGCTACTGAAAAGGCTACAGAATTAGTAAAAATGGCGATTTCCCGTGCACGTTATCTGTCGCCGCTTGAGGGAAGCACACTTGCAGTTGATCAGAAGGGTTTGGTCATTGGCGGCGGCTTGAGCGGAATGACGGCTGCTTTGGCATTGGCTGAGCAGGGATTTAAAATTCATCTTGTCGAACATTCCGACCATCTTGGCGGCCATTTGCACGATATACATTTTACCCTGGAAAAAGATGATATTTCTTCTTTGACAAATGACTTAATCAGCAGAGTTGAAAATCATCCAAAGATAGACGTTTACCTGGGTACAGAAATTGAGGACATTTCGGGCCATATCGGGAAATTTGCAGCGATACTCTCAAAAGATGACCGGAAAGCTGAAGTAACGAGCGGCGCTGTCATTGTTGCAACCGGCGCAGAGCAGGCACAAACAACAGAGTATCTTCACGGCCAATCCGAAAATGTCATTACCCAAAAAGAGCTTGAAAAAAGATTGCATGAGGGAGCTTTTTCTGCAAAAGGGCAGAATATCGTAATGATTCAGTGTGTTGGCTCGCGTGATGATGAAAGGCCGTATTGCAGCCGCATTTGCTGCACAATGGCAGTAAAAAATGCCCTGGCCATCAAAAAGAAAGACCCGAACGCGAATATATTCGTGCTGTACAGGGATGTAAGAACGTATGGATTCAGGGAATTATATTATAAACAGGCCAG
>CAYSHS010000151.1:0-7639 GCA_964430845.1 uncultured Pirellulales bacterium
GTCTTTGACTGATAAATAACCCGCATCAGGCTCGTTAAAAAGCCCTGCAACAGAGCTATCGGTAAAGCTGACGTTTATTGTTTCATAGAAGCCGCAGGCGTTAAGATATGTCCCTACGAAATCGGTCAGTTTTTGCCTTGCATTGACGGGGACAACTTCTATCTTGATTTTTTTCTCGGTAGATACTTTATGATAGCCATAGACCCTTGCGATTTCTTCGATTACATCAACCTCGCGGTAAACATCGCTGCGCCACGAAGGAATTATACAAGTTACTACATCGCCTTCAATCTCAGGCTCGAACTTCAGAGCGTCGAGAGTCCTTAGGACATCTTCTTTCGGGACTTCGATTCCGAGCAATTTCTTCGAGCGTGACAAACGCATATTCACTTTTACAGGCGGTTTTCTTTTTGGAAATACATCGACAACGCCTTTTACAACTTTACCTCCCGCCAATTGAGCTATCAATTGACACGTTCGCTTTGAAGCCCTGTCGATGTTTTCGATATCAACTGTTCTCTCGAACCTGAAAGACGCTTCCGAGGGCAAACTCAACCTGCGTGAGGCAGTTCGCACAATAACCGGACCGAAATAAGCATCTTCCAATAGAATCCTTGTCGTAGAGTCGCTTACCTCGCTTTCCAAGCCGCCCATTACGCCTGCGATTGCTACGGGACTTTCCGCATCGGCAATAACCAGCATATCAGGATTCAAATCGCACTTCGAGCCGTCTATACTTACAATTCTCTCACCTGCGGCTGCTTTGCGCACGATGATTTTGCCCTGTTTTAATTTATCATAATCGAAAGCGTGCGGCGGCTGACCGGTCTCCAACATCGCATAATTGGTCGCATCGACAACATTGTTGACGCTTCGCATCCCAGCCGCTTCGAGTCTCTTTACAAGCCAGTCAGGAGATGGGCCGACCTTCACTCCCTCGATAATCCGCGCGGTATATCTGCCACACAAGTCCGGCTCAAGAATTTCGACCGCCGCTAAGCTGTTCACGTCGATATCTGATTCTTCTAATTCGACTTTCGGGATTTTCAATTCTTTTCCTGTTGCGACCGCAAGCTCACGTGCAACTCCGATATAACCCAGGCAATCTCCCCGATTGCTGGTTACTTCGATATCAATAACAATATCGTCATCGAGCCTTTCAATCCCCTCGCACGGAAATCCCAAATCGCTGAGTATTTCAGAAATCCGCACAGCATCAAGCCCAGTTTCGATATAATCATTAAGCCAATTAAGAGATATTTTCATAATAAATACCAAAAAAAGTTTTGAGTTACAGCTAAAGACAAAGCAATAACTTACATTCCAAATCCCCTCCTGTCAACGTTTTTGAGGTTTCTATATTCCAGAAAGGATTGGGAATTTATGCTTAAACAAAGCAGATTCCCTGCGCCAAACGGCTACCGATGGATATTTGTTCGGTATTTCAGGCATTGGCGGACATACAAATTAGTCTATCTTAATAACTGAACTTTTGCAAAAATGAGAAAAGGCATACTTTGGAAAGAAAAAATATTTGTTTTATTTTTTCTTTTCCAAACACAAGTTATTATGTATGAATGAGTTACAAAAGAATTAATTATTATTTTAAGAAAATCGTTCAGCGATTTTCTTAAATAATATATGCCTTTTCTCATTTTTGCAAAACTCTTGTTAATAAGATAGCAGAACGTTTCTGTTTCCTCGTGAGATGCTAATTTGATGTTGGGGCGGTATTAGAGCCGCCCCTTTTTTATATTTTAATTTTTGTACCTTCTCTATTTATAATCTACAAGTTGGCATACATAAAATTTAAGCGGATTTAATCAAATTATGACTTTTTTAATAAAAAAGTGATTCAGGAACAAGCATAATTAATTTCTGTTTCAATATCATATTGTTCTACACATTTCCGCAATAACATCTCCAGCCATAACCTCGTGCACTTTCATCACTCTCATAACAAAGCCCTTCAAAAATAGCTGTTGGATGCTGTAAAATATAAGGAACAGTGTATCAAACACACTCGATTTCACCTAAACCTCTTTCTGCCACATTATGTAATCTATTATACGATATTTGAACAGTATATGTTTTGCCTGTTTCTGGCTCAATAGCCTCTATCTCTAAATATTGCCTTCTGGTATCAGTCCTTTCCTGTTTTTCCATAGTATTAACTATATATTATTCTTAATAGGCAAATCAAGATTTTTTTGAAAATTTATGGATAATATTTCCAAAATTGAGACACTAACGAAGTTTTCTCTCAGGAAAAAGGTTTATTTGCTTTTGTCAGTGAGGAAATCTACGGCTTTTTTGATATTTTCGGCGGTGGAGACCAGGAACAGCTCATCGCCTTCGTTTATAATTTGCTTGCCGCTGGCGATGACCAGCTCTTCAGTGTTCTTGTTATAGGCTGCTATGAAAACACACTGTGATGGGAAATGGCGGCTGGTTGCAATATCCTTTATGCTTTTGCCGGCAACTTTTGCCTTTTCAGGAACGATGACAACAAATATGTCGGCTTTGCCTTCGCCTATTGTGGTGATTCGCCGCACTTCAGGATTCTCGATGTCCATAAGCATTTGGCTTACCATAAGCTCGGTAACGCGGATAATCGAATCCGCGCCTGCAACGCGATAGGCGTTCCTGTAATCGGGATGCCTCATTCTTACGATAATTTTCGATACGTTGAAACTCTTGGCCAGTATCGAGCAGGCAAGATTGCAGGAATCGCTGCCAGTTGCAGCGACAAAATAATCTGCCTTTGTGATTCCGGCTTCAATTAGAGTCTCGATGTTCGTAGCGCTTCCATGAATAGCTATCACACCAGTTTCGGCATATAGCTTGTCACATATTTCCTTCTGCTCGTCAATTATTACAACATCATGTTTATTATCCAGAAGTCTGCGCGTGAGCACTCCTCCGACCATCCCGCCGCCTGCAATTACGATATACATTTTTATTACCTCCAAATTTGGATTATTATAAGTTTTGACAAAAAACGTATCGCGGACTTATGCTACGAAGCCTGACTTCAGGTCTTGCAAAACTCAAGGATTCGTGACCGCATAGTAAAACCACACAATTTAATTTATTTCCATGCTTTTCTGGAAAACAGCAGTAAAACAGGCAGAATTTCCAGCCTTCCCGCCAGCATTCCAAAAATATAAGTCAATTTAACTATCGGATTTATACCTGCTATATCTTCGACTGAAATATAACATGGGCCGATATTTCCAACTGCGGAAAACATTCCGGACAATGATTCCCACGGTCCATGATTGGACAACAGCGCAGTAATTGCTCCTCCAACCAATATTAAAACTATCCAGGTAAAAAACAGCGAAGCTACTCTTTCCACTTCTTCGTCAGCGACGTATTTTTTATCGATAACAAGTCCCGAGGATGCTTTGCCTGAGACCCTGAGCTTAAAAATTTCCCTGTACATGAGCCTGTTCAGAATCGCTATTCGCAGAACTTTGAATCCGCCGCTGGTCGAGCCGACGCAGCCGCCTATTACCATCATAACCAGGAATAATTGTTTGGACATTGCTCCGAAAAAACCTGAGCCTATATCCCGGGTGCTAAAGCCTGTAGATGTCATTATGGAAATAACCTGGAAAAGGCTGTAACGAAAAGACTGCTCGAAATCGCCCATTTTTATCGGTGTTCCATGTTTGAAAAGCCCGCCAGGAAGTCCGGATTTATACAGGCTCTCTATCACGATAACGGCAGTAAATCCTGCAATCATCCTCCACCAGTACCTTATTTCGATATTGTCCCAGAGAGCTTTGAAATCTTTGGTGAAAACACGATAATGGATAAGGAAATTAATTCCCCCGAGCAGCATGAAAAATGCAATAGTATATTCAATCAGCCTGTAGTGTGGATGTTTCGTGATGCTGTAATATGCGATACTGCTGTCATGCGGCGAAAAACCTCCCGTCGATAAAGTAGTAAGAGCATGACATACCGCATCGAAAAAAGGCATCTTTTCAAGAATAAATGCTCCCATTGCCATTAACGTAAAAACTATATAAATCACCCAGATTATTCTTAACGTATTGAACAATCCGGGTTTCGGTCTTCCGGACGAAATTTTGTGGCTTTCAGCTCCGAAGATGTGATGAGCACCGCTGACCTGGTAAGTTATAGCAAGAAAGAAAGACAAAATTCCGAGGCCGCCAAGCCATTGAGTGAGCGACCTCCAGAAAAGAATGCTTCTGGGCATATCATCCAGCCTGGAAAAGATGGTAAAGCCTGTCGTGGTAAAGCCGCTCATGGCCTCGAAATACGAATCGAAATAGTTCGCATCGGTCCCGATGGCAAAGGGTATAGCTCCAATCGCGGAGATAAAAATCCAGCCCAGCGCACACATGAGCATGGAGCCGGTCATATCGAGACCTTCGGACCTGCATTTTTTTCTTAGTATGAATCCGAATAAAAATGAAACCAGCGATGATACGACAAAGGCAGCGCCGGTTCGCAGGCCATCACCCTTCTGACCCCAGTAAGCAATGACAAAGATTAGAGGAAAAAGAATGACTAAACCCAATATTTCAAGCAATCCCCCGATTAAATAAAATATACAGTTTAGTCTTTGAAATCCTTTTCTCATCGGCAATCCATGTCTTATAGAATCTGCTGCCCTTTTTTGGTTATGAATTATATCGCAGATCTGGAATATCTCAACTATAATAGAAATTATTTCAATTTAGAAATATCCTTTACCATGCTTCAGTTTTAATTATAATTATATGTCAGTATGAATGATACCGAGCGAATTAAGCAGTTTATATCAGGCGATAATTGTTTAATATCAATTGTCACCTATGAAGAGCAGTACACGCTGGATATAATAAGGCATGCGGCACTTGATTTAAAGAAAAGCCTGTGGATATGGTCAGTCGCAGGCGGCGTAAGGGAGGGTTTCCTCGCTGACAGCTTATTTGTTGGTGATACGGAAACTCCCGCAGAGGGACTTCTTCATTTTACGGATGTTAGGGAAAATTCAGTATGTGTAACTCTCGACCTGGCTGAACACCTCAATACAGGCCTTGCAATGCGTTCCCTGCGTAACCTGATTGAATGTTTCGAGAAAAACGGAAATGCGCTCGTTATGATTGACAGCGAGAACAACCTGCCGGGTGTTGTGAAATCTTACGCACGAAATTTCGAAATTTCTTTTCCCGATGAAAAGGAGCTGAAGGAAATTATCAGGGAAACCCTGCAGTGTTTCAATCGTAAAAAACCAATTGAAGTCGGAATTACACCAAACGGCATGGCGACAATTATCCGAAACCTCAGGGGTCTAAGCAGACGCCAGGCCGAGCGAATAATTATCGATACTGTTGTAAATGACCAGCGTTTCGACGATAACGATATAAATACTGTTATTGCCAGTAAAAGAAGAATGATTCAGCAGGGAGGTCTGCTTGAGTATATCGAGGCACCTCTGAATATGAGCCAGATAGGCGGGATGAAACAGCTTAAGAAATGGCTGAGCCAGCGTAAGGAAACATTCAGCGCCAAAGCAATAGAATTCGGGCTTGAGCCGCCGAAGGGAATTTTCATGCTCGGAGTCCAGGGTGCAGGTAAAAGTTTATGCGCCAAGGCGATTGCTACCGCATGGCATCAGCCTTTGCTGAAACTTGACCCGGGAATCCTGTATAATAGTTATATAGGCCAATCCGAGCACAATCTTCGCAAAGCATTGCAGCAAATCGAGATGATGTCACCTGCAATCCTCTGGATCGACGAAATCGAGAAAGGCTTCGCTTCCGCCGCAAGCCAAAGCACAGACGGGGGCCTGTCAAAAAGGCTGTTCGGCACACTTCTAACCTGGATGCAGGAACGAAAAGCACCTGTATTCGTAGTAGCTACGGCCAACGACATAGCGGCTTTACCTCCCGAATTACTTAGAAAGGACCGATTCGATGAAATTTTCTTTTTAGACCTTCCCAAATTAGCAGTAAGAAAAGAAATTTTCAAAATTCACCTGCAAAAACGAAAACGCATCCCGGAAAAATTCAACCTTGACGCATTAGCTGAAGCCTCCGAAGGCTTTAGCGGCTCGGAAATCGAGCAGGCAATTCTTTCTGCTCTGAATACAGCTTATGCAGATAAGAAAGAACTCGACACCGGCAGGATTCTTACAGCGATTAAATCTTCGCCTCCTCTTTCAGTAACCTTAGCTGAACATGTCGAATCCTTAAGACAATGGGCACAGGGAAGATGCGTACCGGCGGATTAACCGTGTCGCGGGCATCCCCTTCGACTTAGCTCAGGGCAGGCTTGTCCGCGAATGAGAATTTATATAATACTTGTTTTTCAGTAGATATAGCAGATTATTAGAAGATGTAGGATATAGACTTACATTCTTGTTTGCGGCATTTGAATTTTTATATTTGATATTGTTTAGGATTTAGAACTTAGAGTTTAGAATTTTGGTTGCGTCTATGCCGCGCCAAGTAAATCCGTGTCTGAAAATATTTTGGTAACGGCTGAGCGAAGCGAAGCCGCGCCATGCTTTTTTGTGGCTATGTTAACCATTTAATAAGCAGACTTGATTTTGACTATCCTGTCTTTCTCCAACTCAAACAAAAAAGCTTTCGCTGTTCTAATTATATTTGTTTCAGTCATGCTTTAAGACACCTTATTTCTTGTTTGTAATGATTGAGCTAATCAGCAATGCAAAGAATCCTGATCAGCGCCTTGTTCGCACTTTCAAAACACTCGATTTATCGATTAGAAACCTAATAGCTTCAGACGAATCTTGTACGTAAGCGAGAAATCCTTTTTCCGCAAGAATACTAATACCCTTATATTCGAGATCTCTGCGTTTCGAATAGTCAAGGGTTCGCACATGAGCAAAAACATCTCTCAACGCAAGCATTCTCTGAATAGTGTTTGAGACAGTTTTGGGAATTTGCAAGAATTTCTTGATAACTGCCAGTTTGTGTCGGGCTGGCAGTCTTCCCAATACGTCGTCATATAGCACACGATATTTCTTGATACGACCAAAGTACTCGATCTGGTTCCATTTCGGGGAGTCATCCAACACATGGTCCATGATAATGATCGCAACGACCTCCTCGACCATTGCGCAATCGAGAAGCACCCGTGCCCGGATGATGCTTTCACGCTCTATTTCGAGATAGTCTCCTTCTGGATAAACAGAATTCTCGGGCGCCCCGAATGCTATCGTGCGGAGTTCCTCGATTTCCATTCTGAGTCTGTCACAACGAACCCGAGTTTTAGCTTTCATGGTTAGTTCCTGTCATGTCAACAATGCTTATACAGCCTGTATAAGACGGAAGGACAGACTGTTCCTTTCTACATAAGAAGTTCCCGACTTTTCTCTCAATGTTCTTTAACATCTTTCCTTGTTCAGACATAATAAAAGCTTTTACTGTTTGTAAGTTATCTATAAATATATACAAAATTATACCGTACATCTTTATTTTTCCCTTTATTTTGAAAATCTATCTAATCTCAACTTTTTCAATCGCGAACTTATTGCACTTGACTTCCTCTTGAAATAATTTGTTAATTCATATATGCCCTTGCCCTCTGAACGTTTTTTCTTTAAAGCTACATCATCGTCTGGAGTCCACTTCTCGTAAGCCTTTGGATGTTT
>CAYSHS010000152.1:0-7611 GCA_964430845.1 uncultured Pirellulales bacterium
TTGCAGCCTTTACATGTGGGTTGGTCAAAGAATTTTTCTGCAGAGTTACTATCTCAGGTTGATTATGTTCTAATGGATGCTCTTACAATGCCGCAGGAAGATGGGAGCTGGCGTGCTATCGATAGTTCAAACTTTAGAGTCAAAGATAAAGAATCCTTTATGAAAAAGTATGTCGATTTTAATATGCAGGTTCTCACTACTGAGCCGATAGATATCTTCGGTTGGACAACGTTTCTTCCTAAAGATATTGCTGATGATTACGATACTCTCTGGACCGATGATATAATGCGCATGATGATTGATACTGCGGTAAAAAATGACATTGCATTCGAGATTAACGAATCCGCTAAGGTGCCGAAATTAAAGTTTGTAAAAATGGCCAAAAAAGCAGGAGCAAAATTTACTTTTGGAAGTGATAGTCATCAAGGCATTAATGCGGGATTATTTCCTTATGGTCTTGAACTCGCAAAACAAGCAGGCTTAACAAAAGAAGATATATTTGTCCTGAAACCCGATGGTAAAAAAGCAATTCAAAGATTCTTTAAGAAAAAAGAAAAAGAAGGAACTGATTAATAATATTTTTTAGATTCAAATAATTGAGTCAATATATTAAAGTGACTTTACAAGTTCGCTAAATTGTTGGCCACGTTGTTCGTAGTTTTGGAACATGTCGTAGCTGGCGCAGGCGGGACTCAGGAGGACGACGTCACCCGGCTTGGCAAGGTTGCGAGCTGTTTGAACCGCATCGGCGAGAGACTCAATAATTGTACTTGTGGCTCGTGACTCGTGACTCGTGACTCGTTTTTGTTCAATCGCTTTCGCAATCTGGGGAGCGGTTTGACCGATTAGTATTACGGCTTTGGTCTTTTCTACGATTTTTTCTGCCATTTTATCGAAAGGTAAATTTTTGTCGTAGCCGCCCGCGATCAGGATTATTGGTTTATCAAATGCATTTAAAGCGGTGATTGTTCCTTCAGGTGTAGTTGCTTTTGAATCGTTGTACCATTGTACGCCGTGCTTGTCCTCGACTAATTCGAGGCGATGAGGTAAGGCTTTGAAATCGGGCAAGGTTTTTTTTATATTATTATCGGTTACATCGAAATTTCTGATTATAGCCAGGGCCGCTGCAAGATTCGAGAGATTCGCTCGGCCGGGAAGTTTATAGCAATTGCGGATATCTTCAGAGACATCATCTGCTGAGAACTTAATACATTTTCTTCCTGTATCGTTTTTATATTTTTCATACCATTGACAAGCGATATTATCTTCGGCATTGAAAATTGAAATCGCAGGATTTTTTTCATCAAGCTTCTGATTCTTGAAAATATTTTCCTTCGCGGCACAATATTTTTCAAATGTGCCGTACCTATCGAGATGGTTTGGTGTTAAATTCGTAAGAAGCGCCACTTGAGGTGCTTTTTTAAATTCTGCCAATTGCTCGATTTGAAAACTGGATAGTTCTATTACAACAAGGTCGTTCGGTTTGATTTTATCCAGTGCGGTAAGGAATGGCTGGTTACCGATATTACCGGTGAGCCAAACGTTCTCGTAACTCGTCGCTTGTCGCTCGTGACTCGTATTTCGAAGCAGGTGTGCGGTTATTGAAGTTGTTGTGCTTTTGCCGTTCGCGCCGGTAATTCCGATTGTTTTAGCAGGACATAGTTCAAAAAAAATGTTTATCTGTGAAGTAACAAGTTTGCCTGCGTTGCGAGCGATTTGTAGAAATTTGTTATCATCAGGTACGGCTGGGTTTGCTATTATAATATCTGATGTTTCGAAATCTTCTGGTTCATGCGAGCCAAGATGAAATTCGATATTTGGAAAGCCACGTAATTCTTCGATAGAATTACATAGCTTCTGTTGAGATGCAAGGTCTGTAACGAAAACTTTTGCACCATTCTGCGAGGCGAATTGAGCGACATCAACGCCGCCTCCAAATCTTCCAAGTCCCATTATCAGGACTTTTTTCCCGTTAAAATCTGAACCATTGTACGGCATTAAAATTTACTTCCATGTCAAAATTCGATGTCCGTATCCAAGTTTAATTAGAGTCTTTGAGTACCTTTTCAAGCTCTGCGCGAATATCGATGTAATTACCTTCGGCACGCAAAATTCCTTTTTTATCAATAACCATATAATACGGAATCGGCCTGTTGAACGCAGCCTGGTTTTCCGGATTATACCAGCCGTGACGAAGAGCATCCAGGCCTGATTGATTTACAGATTCTTCCCATTTGGCTTTACTGTAGTCTATGCCAAGTGCTGCAAACACAATGTTCTCGTTATCCTTGTACTCCTTCGCAAGTGAATTAAGCTCGGAAAGTGACTTTTGGCAGGGTGTGCACCATGAGGTATAAACTTCAACAACGAGTGTCTTGCCAAACAAATCTATCAGCCTGCCTGGCTGGCCGTCTTTCCACTCGACAACGATACTATTCGGAATCGCCTCATCCGTAAATAAATGCAAATTCAAGGGACCAACGAGCAAATCCACCCATAAAAAGGCACCTTTTATCATATCGCTTTCTTGAAGGATGATACTCGATTCGAGAGATTTAATCGAAACATAAATGCCCGGTTGAACCCCGTTAAACTCGAAGTATCCGTTCGAATCGGTAACCGCATCGGGATAATACAAATCATACCTCCGGCTTTTGTCATTAAAATTATACGGAATCAGCTTTATCTTTTCATTCGCGAGAACTTCTCCGGCGGTATTATGCGCCAAACCACGTATAGTAATGTCACCATCTTCTGCTGTCGTATCGAGGACAGGGTATCGGGCCTCTATGCGATTGACCTGTCCCGGCTTGATTTCAATAAAGCGTTTGTCATAAAGGAAACGTGTTCTCGATTCAATAAAATCCTCGGCCTTTAACGCCTGGGCGAACAGCTCAAAAGCACCCTGGGCCAGTCCATCAATTTTTATAATTTTCGGCTCATCAGTCATCTCTCTCACTCCGAATGCCATCAAAGCGGTTTTACCATCTCTGACAGCTTTCCTGGAAAGCAAAAAAATCGCGGGGAAAACTTCGACTCCTTCTTCAGGCCTGGTCAGGTCATATTCGAGGGTAACAGGCATACCGGGGGAAAAGGAAACTTCGAGATTATTTTCAGCAACAAACGGCTCCGAGCAATATCCGAACAGCTTATTATCCTCGACTATCCATCCAATAACATAAGACTCACCTGGTGTTAAAATAGCCACCCACTTATTTTGTGCGATTTGCTCGACATATTCCGGCGAACCTATTTTTTCAAAAAAAGCTGCTGACGTATCGTCGGCAGTTACAACTTTCGGAGTCCCCGGCAACGTATCACCTTCGAGCTTCAGGGTGACAATTGCCAATGTATTGGGATCAACATCCCCTTCTATTTTTATGGTTACACCTTCCGTTGGCTCCTGTTTGGGTGAGCAGCATAAAGATGAAGCACAAATTAAAAGCAGTGATACGATGATTCTAAAATTCATACTATGAATACCTCCAGGTTCACAAAAAACAATCCGATAAGATTTTCTACAAAAAAATATTTTGCTTTAATGCTGTTTATAAACTCTTATTCTACAAGATTTAGCGGCAAAAAGCAAGAAAAAACAGACCTTTGTTACTATGCTTTTTCCCGTTTTTACAAAAGCTCAGCTATAGATTTTCGAGCCTTTATAAATGCACGCGACACCAAAAGTCAATGGAACGGCAACGATATTTTGAAAGCCGGCTTTTTGCATCATAGAGGTAAAATCTTCCATATCGCAGAATTTCTCGATGCTTGTATTGAGATATCTATAAGCATCTTTATCGCCGGAAACAAGACGACCGATAAAAGGTATATAACAGCGCAGGTATAAAAGGTAAAAGAGCTTCAATATTCGATTCGAAGGCATCGAAAATTCAAGGATTAAAGCAGTGCCGCCCTGTTTTAAACAACGTAAACTTTCGGTAAGTGTTTTCAATATATCGGGGGTATTCCTTATTCCAAAACCCATAGTGACAATATCAAACGTATTATCGGACAAGCTGTTTGAATTGACATCGTCACAGACCAGGTTTACCCTCCCAGTCAGGTTATAGCGAGCAATTTTCCTTCGGCAGACAGCCAGCATATTTTCCGAAATATCCAGGCCGACTGCTTCGATAATATCGGGATTTTCTCGTAAAAGAGCAATTAATAAATCTCCAGTCCCTGTTGCGAGGTCGAGAACACGCAATTGTCTGTTTTTATCGACCAGGCCGGCAAGCTTACTGCGCCAAAAAAAATCCATTCCGAAAGATAAAATATGATTAAGCCTGTCATAAACAGGCGCAATCCGGTCAAACATCCGGCCAACCGAATTTTCAGATAACTGTCTTGAGACAGATTCCATAATTTTAGGGTATAGGGGATAGGGTATAGGGGATAGCTTATCGAATCACGAACCATGATTCGCTAAACCCTATACCCTATCCCCTATCTGCTATTACTATTTCTATTAAAGTTTTGTTTGCATTGCGTTCGCCAATTCGACTTTGGCATCTATAACCGCCTGCTCGATGCATCTTTTCCAGTCATCTCCGAACTGGTCTTTATACCTGGGTTTCTCATAAGCATAAATAATCGAGCGTGAGGCGTTTATAAGAGCGCCAGTTCCATCGGGTTTGCAGAATCTCACACAATCCGCTGCAGAAGCACCCTGTAAGCCGTACCCGGGCACGAGAAACCATATTTTTTCATATTTTCTGCGAAGCGTGCTTGTAATATCCGGTGAAGTTCCGCCAACAACCATTCCCACGTTGCTACATCCATGAGTACCAATACGTTCAGGTTTGTCGGCGACCTGGTTGACTATTTCAGCCATTTTTTCGTACATCTTTTTTCCCTCTGTATCGGCAAAATCCTGAATATCCGACGCTGAAGGATTGCTTGTGCGAACTAAAACAAAAATACCTTTGCCCTGTTTTGTAGCTGTTTCGGCAAAAGGCTCGATTCCGTCAATTCCTGTATAGCCATTAACTGTGATTGCATCCGGCACAAGTGTATCTTCAAGTCCGGCAAGCTCGGGATTTTCAAGATGTGCAGAGGCATACATAGCCGCTGTGTGACCTATATCACCGCGTTTTACATCACCGATTACCTCCAGGCCCAAATCATCAGCTTCAGAAATTAAAGCATAATAAGTCTCTATTCCTTCCCAAAGATATTTTTCAAAAAAAGCTATGTTCATCTTAACTGCCGGGACCATTGGAGCAACAATCCGCATCGTCTGTGTGCAAAAATCGAAAATCGCATCGACAGCGGCGTCAGCGTCAAACTCATCGTTCATCTGGAGATGGTTTCTTATTGCTTCCGGGAGCCTGCTGTAAACGGGGTCCAGGCCGACAGTTAAGCATGTCTTTTTAGTTTTTACCGCCTCGAACAGGCGATCAGTAAAATGACTTGTCATTATATTAAGTCCTCATATTTAGAAAAAAACTTTTACAAAACAAAGAAAGTACTATAATCAGATATATGATGATGAGCAAGAGAGAAATGTCGGATAAAGGTACAGATTCACAAAATCGCAAAAAAAAGAAGCTCAAAAAACTTATATACTGGCTGGCAATTGACCTGTCGGTGGCTTTTATTATTTTTGCACTTCTTCTTTATAAACCCGGTCGATACAATCCCTTTTCCGAAAAAATCGAGCCGAATGAAGTAAGTCCTTTTCTGCTAAAATTATCTTCAGAAATTAATCATAAAGCTTCGCTGGGCAAACCGTTCGAGATTGTTGTGACCCAGGAAGCTCTCAATGATATAATAAATCGGGCTGACTGGCCGATGGAATCCGAAGGCATTTTACTTTATGCTCCTGCAGGACTTATCGATCCTAATACTGTCGTCCTTATGGGCACTGCGAATTTCGAGGGAATGGATTTCATCATTACAATCGAATTAAATGCAAATATAAATGAGCAGGGACTGATAAATATCAATGTTTCAAAGATAAAAATTGGCGCAGTAAATATCACTCCCCTGGCAAAAATAACAGCAAAAAAGATGTATGCTGAAAGATTAGCCGGCATTGACGATATTGATTTATATACCTGGCAGACCAAAATTGCCGCTTCTTTATTGAATAACGAGGCATTTGAGCCTGTGTTCGAGGTTGATGGCCGGACTGTAAGAGTTGTAAAAATTATCCTCGCAGAAGGAAGATTGACTGCATACCTGGTACCTGTCAAGTGATTTAAGCCGCTTAAACGTCATTTCCTGAGAAAAAGCCGCATTTCGTACTAATCAGGTTTATTACTCAAAAATATGTTCACCTGGAAAAATCATATAACAAGAGTTTTGCAAAAGTTCAGATATAAATTAAGGATTTTCAGTTATAAAAATGGTTTTTATACGGACCAAAGATGTTATCCTCATAAAAAACGCGGAATTAGCAGAAAAAACCTTAAAAAAACACAAAAACACTAAAAAAGTTATTGCTATTAACGAATTTGACGATTATTATAATAAGTTCGGCTGTAAGGCTTTGTAGAAAAGCTGCCAGAAGAAACTATTATAGAACAAAACAGGTGCTTGTAATGTACTTAACAGGATTAATGAATCGTGAAAAGTAGGCGAACAATTGTTGTTTACCGCTGCTTTGTTGCGCTAATGGTAGCTTGGAAATCGGCGTTTCTGCTTCAGTGTCTGGAAACGAAAGAGGTTTTATTGTCAGGTTTGCATTTAAATGCAAAAAGGATTTGTTTACCGGAGGCAGATGATGTAGTATAAAGGAAACTACAACCTCTGATCGTTTTGTCGGTTGGTTTGGTAAATCACCCGGCTATGTTTGAAGTGGAAACCAGTAAGGTTTCCTTTTTTGTTATAAGTAAAAAAGATTAAGAGTTCAATCAGAAAGAGATTAGGACTATGAATCAGGAATTACTAAGAATCGTTGAGAATATCGCTCGCGATAAAAATATCGATAAGGAATTGATATTTATCGACCTTGAAGAGGCAATGGTCTCGGCTGCGAGAAAACATTTCGGCCAGCCTGAAAGCGATATAGAAGTACATATTGATCGCCAGACAGGTCAGATAACTGCTTTTAAGGACAAAGTTCAAATCGATATTAAGCAGCTTGGCAGAATCCCTGCACAGACCGCCAAACAGGTTATAATACAAAAAATTCGTGCCGGCGAAAGAGACAGCATCTATTCCGAATTTGTGCAGAGAAAAGGCGACATCATAAGCGGCACGGTAGTTAGATATGAAAGCGGAACTTTAATTGTCAGCCTGGATCGCTGGACGGAAGGTTTCATGCCTAAAGGCGAGCAGATTATGGGCCAGACTCATCGGGTAGGTGAAAGAATCAGGTGTTTGATTCTCGATGTAAAAGAGACCTCGAACCAGGTAAAAATTATTCTTTCGCGCACTCATCCCGATTTTATACGCAGGCTCTTCGAGCTGGAAGTTCCTGAAATTAATGAAAAAATAATCGAAATCCGTGCTCTCGCAAGAGAAGCAGGTTACAGAACAAAGGTCGCAGTTAACTCCATAGACGACAAGGTTGACCCTGTAGGCGCATGTGTCGGTGTTCGGGGAAGCAGGATAAAAAACGTCGTTGATGAGCTTGGTGGCGAAAAAATAGATATCGTACGCTGG
>CAYSHS010000153.1:0-7599 GCA_964430845.1 uncultured Pirellulales bacterium
CATTCATAACCGTAATCATCGCGCAGAGAGCCGTATTTACAAAAAACTGTCATTGTATCAGGCTGGCTCGAATCTTGACAATCATATACTACAAGCTCGAATACATATTCTCCCAAATCATCCGGTGTAAAATGAGGTGTCGGCGTATTTGCATCGATAAGCTCGACTTCCGTGCCTGAAATCTGAATCCAGTGGTAACTTATAACGTCACCATTATCAAGGTCGTAGGAGCCGCTGCCTGTAAGTGTAACCTGCTGCCCGGGTTTACAGGCCTGGTCGTTACCGGCGTCAGCTACAGGTGCGCGGTTGCCGACAACTATCATAACCTCATCAGGATAGCTTGTATATGTGCCGTCACTTACAACCAACTCGAACCAGTATATACCATCTTCCGGCGGCATAAAGGTTGGCTGAGCGACTGTTGGATCGCTCAGCACGACAGAAGGACCTGCTGTTTGCGTCCACTGATAGGTCAGAACGTCATTAAAATCGCGGTCAATGCTGCCTGTGCCATCGAGAGTTATCAGTTCAATCTCTTTGTGCTGCTGTTCCGGACCTGCATGAGCAACAGGCTCATAAGGACCTCCAGTCGAAAATTCTATCGCAAGCTCATTATGCAGGTAATAACGGTCATTATAAGCAACCTGTGTTCCAATAGTGCCATCTGCATTTTCAATACCTATTGTGTTGTATGGATAAAAATCCTCTGTGAAATCTTTGTATTGAATAAGAATTTTACCTGATTTATATAATATCACCTCGGCATTTACATATCCGCTACCATAGTCTATATCATAATCGACAAACTGGATAACTGTATAATCTCCGAATTGCCGGTAATATATTTTCGAGTATTCCTGTATATAATGATATGTCCACATCCATGCGATTAAATTATCATATCCGTCTGCTTGAGGAATAGGCATGGGACTATTAGTAATCGCTGCTGAGCCAAAACTAATGGACCCGCTTGTCTGAATATAGAAATAGTTATAAACATTGCCATAGAAATTAAAATTAAATCCTAACGGGAAAGGTCCGAAACTTTCCTGGTAGCTGTCTTCAATACCGGATAACTGTGTTCCTGTATCTTGAATATCTATCCAGTGATATGCAGGACCCCATTTACTATCACTATCTATCCAGCTATAACCGTAATCATCAGGCAGGCTGCTGTATGTACAGAAAATAGTAACGGTATCAGGCAGGCTTGAAGCCGCTCCGTCACTAACTATAAGCTCGAAAACATATTCGCCTGTAACAGATGGCGTAAAACGCGGCGATACTGTATTAGCATCTGTAAGCTCTACTGCAGGACCGGAAACCTGTGTCCAGCTATAGCTTTTTACAATGTCACCTTCATCAGGATCATAAGAGCCTGAGCCGCTCAGGGTAACTTGCTGACCAGGTTCACACGACTGATTGTTGCCTGCATTTGCTACCGGCGCGAGATTGCCGACAATTATCGTCACAGTGTCAGGCTGACTGTACAGGTTGCCGTCATATACCGTAAGCTCGAATACATAAATATCTTCAGCAGGAGGTGCAAAATTAGGCTCAGGAGAATCGGGATTTGACAGGATCGCATTCTGGCCGCTTACCTGGTCCCAATGGTAAGTAAGAGCGCCGGAATTATCCGGGTCATAAGAGCCGGTCCCATTTAGTATTACATTAGATACAAAAGTATGAAAATGCTGAATATCTCCGGCTTCCGCTACTGGTCTGGCATTGCCGGTGACCTCATCGGCGCCTATGTCTATAGAACTATCCATAGCGGGAAACTCGCCGTCTATATCTCGCTGCCATTGGAACGGCACATAATTCGGATCTCCGGCATTATAACAGGGAGAATCGGTTCCTATATGGAAATTATCACGAAAAAGCGGGTTCTGAGAAATATTACAGTTAATGCCGGTAAAGTCTGACGCGTTGCCGTTATATAAATCATAATAATCCCCGGATTGATTGCCCCAGACATCGTTATATCTAAACAGATATGATAAAGGTGTCGAGGAAGCCCCGCTAGTGTTATAGAAATATACTCCTCCGCCGGATTTGGCATTGCAGATAATATTGTTTGAAACTCCGCTTATAAGGTCGAAAACGAACAAAAAATTACCTGCCACGCCAGTTTGATTCTGACCATCAATACTAACAGTTGCGGAATTTCCGTAAATCGTATTGTTGACACAAAATCCTCCATATAAAAAAATACCACCACCTTCATATGCGGAATTATCATTAACTATATTGTTGCTGATGATTGGATTACCAAGGTAAGTCATTACTCCCGCACCAAGATATGCAGAATTATTCTTTATTATATTACGTGTAATAATTGCATTTGATTCTAAACAGCAGATTCCTCCGCCATAGCTTACAACATTCCCGTTTATATTTATTGTTCCGTGATTATCATAAATCACGTTTTTTTCGATTGTTGGCGAAGCATTATAACAATAAATACCGGCTCCGCAATAGGCGCCACTGCCGAAAATATCGCTAATTTGTCCTTTTCCGCCTTTAATTGTAAAACCGGTCAGAATTGCTTCAATACTCTCGTTATTTTTAAACGTTACCACGCTTGAGGTATTGTTACCATTAATAATAGTGGAAGCTACGATATTAGGATCTTGCGGGTCTGTGCTGGTAACTGCGATGTTTTTACCGAGAAAGTTTATATTCTCCGTATATGTACCTGGACTGACGATTATCATATCACCGCTATTAGAGCTATTAATGGCCGCTTTAATAGTAGAATATTCGCCTGGAACCTGGCGAATCGCCGCCGAAACAGGTATTATTACAGCAAATAGCAATATCAGGCTTGAGAAAATTGTTTTTTTCATTTTACTCTCCTTCTTATCTAAAATTAAAACTTCTGCAAAATTCAACAATAAACCTTTGGTATCATTATATATAAAAAGACGGGATAATGTGTAAATTGTTACGAAAATTCTCAAAAATATTTTTAAGTGTAAAAATATTTTCTGTCTTAAAAATCACATAATCCTTTATATTACAAAGGGTTATGATATTTTTTTCTCCTTTTCAGCTTAAAAAAACAAAAAAAAATTTAAAAAATTGCTTTTTTGTTGTCCATATTTTGCCCCTGAGAAACGCCTTATATATATAGAACGCAGGTTTACGCATGAGGTGCGTGAGGTGAGATTTTGTAAAATCGGGCTTGGAGTACAAAAATATATAGTAGTAAAAAAAGAAAATCATAGGTCAACTTGGAAAACAAAAGGAGGATTATTTAAGATGAAAAGAAGAATATTATCCTGTTTGCTTGTTATTTTATTTCTCACTTCAGTCGAGGGTAGTGAATTTCAGGTAAACACCAGAGCGTACGAATCACAGGCCAACGCTGATATAGCAGCAGCACCCAACGGCGGCTTTATAGTGGCCTGGAACAGCTATTACGGAACGCCATCCGGCAGGTCTAATGACATATTTTGCAGGATTTTCGAGCCTAATTGCAGCCCGGCCGATGATGAATTCCAAATCAATCAAATAACATCAGGCAACCAGACAAAACCTTCGATTGCAGTAAAACCTTCAGGTGAATTCATTGTTGCCTGGCAGGGGCCTGGAGCAATTGAAGAAAACGGAACCGATATTTTTGCCCAATGGCTTGATGCAAACGGCCTGCCGCTCGGAGAGGAATTCAGTGTAAATAACACCAAAATTCAAAACGACCAGGCTTGTCCTAAACTTGCTATGAACGAGTCAGGCTCTTTTGTAATAGTATGGGAAAGCGATTCCGACACAGAGCCTAACACAACTATGATTTGCTGTCGCCTATACAACGATATTGGCCAGGCTATCGGGGATGAATTCCAGGTAAATACCGAGCCGGACAGCAGATACCCCGATGTAGCAATCGACCCAAATGGAAATTTCACTATCGTATGGATAGAAGGAAAAAATTCGAATTTTTCAATAATGGCCAGACTTTATGACTCCGACGGCTTATCTATTGCCGAGCCTTTCGAGGTCAGCACTATCAAGATCACCTCCTTTGCGCAGCCGGCAATAGTAATGGATGCTGCCGGCTGCTTTCTTATTACCTGGGACGGTGACCCAAAACTGGCAGGTCTTGACGATATTCATGCTCGTTTATATGAGCCTAACGGCACCCCTCGTGGTGAGCAGTTCGTGGTAAATACAACTCTTGAAAATGCCCAGCAAAACCCACAAGCCGCAGTAAATAATGAGGGACAGTTCGTAATCGTCTGGGAATGTGATGGCGACCCAAATGTAAATAAAAAGGACATATTCGCACAGAGGTTTAATGCCACCGGCGAACGTATCGGAGATGAATTCCGCCTGAATTCTTACACCGATTCGGACCAAAAATACCCTTCTGTTGCAATTATAGAAGATGGAAGATTCATTGCAGTCTGGCAAAGTCAGAATCAGGACGGCTCAAAATATGGAATTTTCAGTGAATCAGGAACAATGGTCGCAGCGGCAGATTTCAATATGGACGGCTATATAAATTTCCCGGATTATCACATGCTTGCAACTGAATGGCATAAAACAGAAGACCAGATTACAATTGATTTAATCGAAGATGGCATAGTAAATGGCCATGACCTGTTCGCTTTTTGCCAAAGCTGGCTCCAACCTTCTTATAAATAAGATTAGCTGAGCCAAACACATGATGTTTATAAACGTACTCCGGAGCCGGATATTGTCGTCTCTGACATATTCGATGTGAAAAGCAATACAAATTAACTCAAGTAACCAAAGCCCTCCATTTAAGGAGGGCTTTTTTATTAAAAAAGCTCTTGTTTTGCGGAGGAGAGGGATTAGCACAAAACAAGAGCCAGGTGAAGATTTATTTTTCATCCTTTATCAACCGATTTCTAAAGGTCTATAATAAAGTGCCGCCAGATGTATCGAATATAACGGTTTTTCTGAATTTATCGAAAATTCTTTATATAAGGCAGAAAAAACGCAGCGATACGCTGATTTTGCGGCTTTTTTACTTCAAGATATTTTTAAGGAAATTAAAAAAAGTGTTTATTAAATATTGGAAGATATGTTTGGAAAAGAAAAAATATAAAATCGTATTTTTTCTTTCCAAAGTATGCTTTTTCTCATTTTTGCAAAAGTTCGGTGATTAATTTATCTGAGTATTATTCGTTTCATCGAAAACTTCGTAAATATCGTAATCGTGTTTTGCGCCGAAATCGCCGCCCAGGACAAAATAGGTCAATGCTCCCAGACCCATAAGTCCGATGCCCACGCCAATACCCGCCCAGTCTGTGCCATCATCTTTATTAGAAAATGTATATTGATCGGTTTCCTGTGACCTGGATAATCCGAAAAGAAGTGCGCCAGGCACGGCAAAAATCCCAAATCCGAAAAGAGCCAAATCACTTGGCGGCTCATAGTTTCTCAAATCATAAGATTTAACAATCTCGCGTCCACCTTCCAGTGTATATGTAACATCTATATGATTATCCTCGATGTACTTGCTGTTTCGGGGAATTTCGATATTGCACGGAGTCCTTCCACGAACATTATTACCAACCTGAACTATTGCACCTGAAGGACTGGAATAAAGGTTCAGATTGTAAGCACTACTGCACCCGAAAAGCGAAAAACACAAAATAATACAAATCGCCTGTCTAAAAACTTGCCTATCCATATCAACTCTCCAATATTTCCGTTTCTGAAACAGAGGCTAATTTAATTTCCGATACTGCATAACGATAACAGACTTACAAAGAAAAGCAACAATTTTTGTTCTATTTTTTTTTTACACAGATTAACGCAGTTTAACACTGTTTTATAGTTATATATTTTATGTAAGGTGCCTGTTAATGGAAATCAGCCGGTCTTGCGACCTCTATGGCCGGATACATAAATATCCAGCAGACGTCGTATCATCTTTTGATACTGGGTGTTATTCTTTTTTGCCTCTTTCTTAAAAAATTCCACTGATGATTTACTTAATCCAATAGTTACTTTTACCTGCTTTTCATTAAAAGCAAGTTCCTCCGGAGAAGGAAGAAAATCATCGATAATCCTGATATCTCCCAGAGGCTCATTTGTGTATTTTGTTTTCTTTTTCATATATTTTCTTTCCTTTTCGCCAATATCCAGCCCCAATAATACGTATGACGTTTGAGCGATATGTAAATCTTACTGTCAAAATACCGTCATCAACTTTTCCAAAACAATAATACCTTTTTTCTCTATAGCTATGACTAATATCTTCGGCAATTACACGTTTGGGATCAGCAAACGCATATTGTGCCTGCTAAAAAGCAACTCTGTGCTTTTTCTGATTGTTCAGGTCTTTTTATTGTCCCATTCAAAACAAGTTTTAGTCATATTTATATTATATCGGCTATACAGACAAATATCAATACAATTATACATATATTTATGTGTAATTTATTCCATCTCAACTAATATACTAAACTCTAATTTCTAAATCCTAAACAATCCTGTCCTGAGCATAGTCGAATGGAATCAAATGATAAAATTTCAATGCTCAAAAAGAATTTGCGCCTGTATTTGATATCATTATGCGTCAAGCATTCTTACTTTGTGAAATTTGTATTTTGAAATTGTTTGGAAATTAGAGTTTAGTGCTTAGTATTTCAAACGAAGTTAGAGCTGTATTTTATTCTTGTCAAATCTTCGTTTGCTTTTGGTTTGCGGAATACGAACAGGTGCTCGTGCATAATCAGGTAGAATCCGTCCTGCTGCGCCTTCCACTTCCAGCGCTGAGTCATTTTGCAGTTATGCTGAACTTTTACAATATCCTCTTTAAGAACGAATCCGGCCTTCAAAAACCTCTGCATGACATTAAACGCAAGCGGCACGTAATGCCTTCCCCTTCTCGTATCGCCAATCAGTATCGCGCAGTATTTATCGCACTTGAGCACGCGAAACATTTCAGCCGCGATTAGCTCTATCTCGTCGCAGAACTTCGGCAGACTGCCGATATTCGACAGGTCACCTGCTATTTTCCCATCGGAGTACTTGATAATATTCATATAAGGGGGATGCGTAAGAATCAAGTCGATTGATTCATCTTTGATAGATGATAAATCCCGCGCATCCCCGCGCTTCACGTCCTGCGCACTGCCGGGCCTGTGTTTGAATTGAATTGCTTCTTTAGCTAATTTTATAGCGTCAGGATTTATATCTATTCCAATTGCGTCACGCGCGAGCAGTTTCGCTTCGATAAGCGTAGTCCCCGCTCCCACCATCGGGTCAAGCACACAATCGCCCTTCTGGCTATACATCTCAATCACATTCCGAGCAATCTGCGGCGCGAAGTTGCCGCGATAATCCGACTTATGAGTAGCCCATGCCCCCCGCTCCGGAAAAGACCAAACGGTTGTATATTCCAGTTGAATATCTGGAATATTGAATGGATTCTCAAATAATAATTGTCCTGTTCCTGACTTCATAAATCCTGACAAATAACAATAAAATATTAATTTGTCGGGATCATTGATCAGATTTGACTTTTGATCAACTACCTATAAGTAGCAATATAAGATATTTTTGAGTTTGTCATTAAGCAATTCAGATATTCTTCCAAAGTTTGCGATACTTCCCACTACC
>CAYSHS010000154.1:0-7598 GCA_964430845.1 uncultured Pirellulales bacterium
AATAATAATTTAGGAAAAAGATGTTACAGCTGATACTTAGTATGGTCAATAGAAGCTTTGACATAAAAAATAATGGAATAGTTGTTGTTTGAGAAAGATAAATAGATTAGAATATCGCTATGAAATTTGAATGGGATAAACAGAAAGCTGATATAAACTTTAAGAAACATGGAGTATCTTTTCAAGAAGCCGCTTCGGTTTTTGGTGATGCCCTCTCGATTACATATCCTGACCCTGACCATTTGATAGGAGAACGTAGATATATTACAGTAGGTGTTTCACGATTTGGACGAGTGCTGATTATCTCACATACAGATCGCGGAAAGAAAATTCGGATTATTAGCGCAAGAAAAACAACTAAAAAAGAATGCAAATATTATGAAGAAGGAAAGTAAAAAAAAGAAAGTCGATGAATTACGGCAGGAATATGACTTATCTGAACTTAAAGGCGGAGTAAGAGGCAAGTATGCCAAACAGTTCAAAAAGGGAACGAACCTGGTTTTACTTTCACCTGATGTAGCAAAATATTTTCAGGATGAAGAATCGGTAAATGATGCATTAAGGTCACTGGTTAATATTGCAAAAACAGACCTGCGCCTTGCGAATTAATCCTGAGATAGGACATTTACTAATATTGAATTATTTGGATTAGGAAATTGCCTGCTAAATATACGAATTGGGGGTTAATCAAATGGAAATTAAAATGACATTTTCCAAAAATGATGTGGAGAAAGTTAAAAAAATAGTAGCATGTATGAGTAATCACAAAATAGTTATTGAGCGTTGTGAGAGGAATATAAATAGAAAAAGCATAGATATATCTCATAGTACTATTTGGAAAAGACAAATTGGATGTCTTCTCACAACTCGGCAAAAGTCTGGTAAAGGAACTGCTGTTGATAATTTCCTAAATTCATACTCTCCTCTATTATCATTATGTCAATGTGAGAAAGAAAAAGACATTGCGAGAATGGCAGAGTCAGAAATTTCGAGATTCGGTGGGATAAGGTTCACGAAAAAACTTCCTGAATACATTGCACATAATTTTGATTTGCTCAGTGATAATGAATGGAATAATCTTGATAATTTGCTTTTACCTTTAAGGAATATACCTCAGCCGAAGGAAACTGAACGTATTTGTGTAAATGGAATTGACAAACTATTAAAAGGATTTGGTCCAAAACAGTCACGGAATTTTCTGCAATGGCTTGGCCTTACGCAACATGAAATTCCTATAGATAGTCGTATTATCAAGTGGTTACGAGGAACAGAGACCTCAGGATCACTCGAACTTCTATCATCTGCAGCTCTAAGCGAGACCAAATATTATTGTTGTATTCTGGACTCAATTCAAGAGATTTGTGAAAAAGCAGAAGTGCTTCCTTGTATATTCGATGCATCTGTCTTTGCGAGCTTCGAGCAATTTTAGGCAGTTAGATATCATGTTAGATTTCCATTTGCTCGAAATGACATGATGAGCATTTTCTATAACTGATTTGCGTCGATTTTTCTGTTTATTAATGTAGCGGTTACGGCGGCGGAGAAGCCGTTGTCGATATTTACAACAGTAATTCCTGATGCGCAGCTATTTAGCATTGTTAGAAGAGCTGAAAGTCCGTGGAAACTTGCACCGTAGCCTATGCTTGTCGGGACTGCGATTATAGGACAGCTTACAAGGCCGCCAAGCACGCTGGCTAAGGCTCCTTCCATTCCTGCTACTACAATTATGATATTTGCCTGCTGAAGTTTTGGAACGTGTTTGAACAGTCTATGCAGACCTGCTACACCTACATCGCAAATCAGCTCTGTTCGCTGGCCCATGATTTCCGCGGTGACCTGAGCTTCAGCAGCAACGGGAATATCTGATGTACCAGCTGTCACGATAGGAAGTATGTTTTTTGATGGCGAAAGCTCTTTTTGTTCGAGGACAATAGCGCGTGCTATTTTTTCATAACGAGCTTTCGGGAACCTGTTTGTTTCTGCAAGAGCATCAAAGACATACGGCTCTGCTCTTGTGGCAAGGACATTATTACCTCGTTGGGCGAGGCTGCCGAATATTTCGATAATCTGTTCTGTGGTTTTGCCCGGGCAGTATATTACTTCAGGAAAACCTCTTCGTATCTGGCGATGATGGTCAACATTGGCAAATCCCAAATCCTCGAATGGAAGATGTCTTAGTTTTTCCATCGCTTCGCTGATTTCCAATTGCCCGCTTTTGACCTGCTCTAATAATTTTTGTATCTGTTCAGCTTGAATAATTCACCTCATGTATCGTATTGCAGAATGGACATTCCGTTCGATTTCGTGTCGAGGGCGTCTCGCCCTCGATTCGCGGGCAGGATGCCCGCGACACGTCATCCAGTGGCTTTTGGCTCTAACGTCAAATTTGCGAAAAGTCCAGCCTTGAACTTATAATATGCAAGAGATGCTACCATAACCGCGTTGTCAGTGCAATATTTTTTGGGAGCGGCTAAGAGCTTTCTTGGAGGTTTTGATGAATCGCAAAATTGTTTCAGGGCTTCTCTCAGGGCACTGTTTGCGGCTACGCCTCCTCCGAGAAGAACTGTTTTTGCGCCAATCTTATCTGTGGCACGTTGTGTTTTTTTGACGAGAACATCGACTACAGCTGCCTGAAAAGATGCGGCAATATCCGCAATTTCCTTTTCGCTCATTGAATCGGTTTTGTTTTCACCTTTCATGTCCTGTCCCCGGCAATGATACAATACAGATGTTTTTAGGCCGCTGAAAGAAAAATCAAGTGAGTCGGGAGCAAGCATTGTGCGAGGGAAATCAATAGCTTTTGGATTACCATTTTTAGCTGTTTCCTCTATGCTTGGTCCTCCCGGGTAGGGTAGTCTTAAAATGGATGCAACCTTGTCGAATGCTTCACCGGCGGCGTCATCAATTGTCGAGCCTAAAAGCGTAAGCTCCAAAGGAGATTGGCAATCGAAAAGTGACGTATGTCCCCCTGAAACAATCAGAGCGACCGCAGGCAATTCGAGGTTTTCCTCCGAGAGCATTGCAGATTGCAGATGTGCGTGAAGATGATTAATCGCGAGAAGCGGCTTTTGCCACGCGAAGCTGAGTGTTTTTGCGGCTGTTACTCCGACAACTAAAGCCATCGCAAGACCCGGCTGATTAGCGACCGCGATTGCGTCAATATCATCCTGTGTAATCTCTGCCTGCTCAATAGCTTCTTTAATAACGGGATATATTTTTTCGACATGCTCGCGCGAGGCAAGCTCAGGCACGACACCGCCATATTTTTCGTGAAGCTTTGTTTGCGAGGCAACAACTGATGATTTAATGATTTTTCCATCAGCAACAACAGCAGCGGCTGTCTCGTCGCAGCTTGTCTCAATTCCTAATATATTTACAGATTCAGATTCCATTGGGTTGGATAATAGTCTAAGATGCAACTTCTGTCAATTATATGGGATTTTTTGTAAGTCCAGTTTTTCTCTTTATTTCATCGATATTCAGCTTGCGGATAAAATCAGCGAGGTTTCCCCAAAAGGAGTGAAAGCCGTAACCTCCTTTTGTCATCTCTTCAATAGCCTCTTCCTTGCTCCAGCCCTGCACAAAAATTCGATAAATCACGCACATCATCCCTGTCCTGTCGGCACCGTAACGGCAGTGTACGAAAACGGGAGTGTTGTTACTGTCGGTTACAATATTCAGGAAGCTGATTACATCATCGATTTTGGGATTAAAAGCCGTCATAGGAATACTCTTGTAATCTATGTCAATATTTTCCATTTCATCTAAGTCTGAATGATCAGAGCGCAAATTTATTACTGTTTTAATGCCCAGCTTTTTCAATTCCTGCATTCCTTCTTTTGTGGGCTGGGCGCCTCGATACAGGTCAGCGGAGACTTTGTGCAGATTCGACAGGCCGGGCAAATCCAGCTTCTGTGCCCAATTCGGATTGTCAATAATCCTGACGTACGGGTCTTTTCCATGGATTATATCAAGCGCATATCTTCCAATATAATTTACCTGTGGGCATTTGCACGCAGAGAAGAATAATATGAGACAAATGAAAATGACAGAAAAAAGTCGAAGACTTTTCTGTCTTGTTCTTTGAGATGTTTTCTTGTTCGATTGTTCAGGATTATTCATTTTGTTTATAATTTTTCGTTGCGATTTCCGTATATCGCATCATTGAGAATCAGCCAGAGCTGCTTACATACACTTTTACACACATGGGCCAGCGAAAATCTTATCGGGATTTGTTGGGCCTGCTGAAAATCAGTGCATACATTCTTTGGGAATTCGTCGCCTAAAATTCTTATTTTATTAAAATCAGAGCATCCGAATTTCATTCGCGATGCAGTTTCGATAATGGGCAGAGATGACGGTTCGATATCAATTAACTTTGCACAGATTGTCTCGATGGCGATAGGGTCGGTTCCCCCTATAAGCCAGCCCAATGGTCTTGCCCTGCCTCGAATCGGGCCTGGGCCATCCATAACTGTTACAGCGTCGATTATTGTCATGACCGGATTCATGAGTTTAAATATATCGATGAGAAGCTCACAAAATTCGTTGGCATTTTTACCCTTTGCGAAATGCAGGAGAGCTTTCTTTTTTCCGCTTACGCAGCCGAACATGTTTTTGACTGCGAATGTTGCTACTAACTGCTGGTGTGATTTAAACTTAGGCAGGTTAATAATTGCATCTGCATCGAGAGCGACTGAGCTTACTCCTATGCTTGTGCCACTGTCTCCGATAATATATTTTTTTGGCTTGTTTAGTTGTTTTATCGGAACTGCGAGTTTTTTCAGAGGCTCTTCCAGCTTCAGTGTCCTGGCACAAGCGAAAACATTATTCCATGCCGGCGAATCTCCGACAAAGGGTTTTGCGCCGAAGTCTTTTAATAACCGTGCGATTTCAATAATAATTACAGGATCGGTTTGCGTAGCATTTTGCTGCGGTCTGGGTGCGATAAAATTCGGTTTGAGCAGAACAGCATCGCCAGGACTGATAAATTTCTCGAGGCCCCCCTGAAGTGCGAATTGCTTTTCAAGGCAATCAGATATTGTTTTTGTTTTATATTCGCTGCAGTTTGTTAATGTTACTATCGGATTTGTCATAGATATGTTAAAAATTCAGTCCTACACAAGTAAGTACATAAACTCTTACAGTAGGTTTTCGTTCCGGCGGCTTTCGGTCGTTAAAGTCTAAGAATATGCTGCCGAAAGGATTGCCGAAAAATAGGCCGCAAAGGGTGGATTGGTCAATAATGAGCCTTTCAGGTGCAAGGAAGATAAAATCTCCAGGTGTCATATCCAGCTTTAAAGTTGCTGAAGTGAACGGAAAATCCCGCTCTTTTTCTATTTGGTTTAATTGGGATATTGCATTCGATGACATTATTGTAAAAATGGGGAAAATAGTGACGGTAGCGGCATCCTTCAAAGTATTCGCTTTAACTACGCTGATATGCATTGCAATATAACCCGGTCCAATGCGTGCAGATTCCTGCGAGCCATTAAGTGAGCTGTAAGAAACAGTTTGCATTTGAGGTAATTGTTTGATAATAACATCATCTGATTCGCCATCCGGCAGCATAACAGCCGTCCTTGTTACATTCTGAGCGCCTGCAATTTGCAGCAGGCCATAAACTGTGCTTAATGTCAGGTTTTTTCCGTAATAGGCAGAAAATGAGTTATCGCTGAATGCCAGATAATTATTGAATTTCAGAGGTCTTATACGAAGAGTTCTGCGTATTTCGTCCAGCTTGCTGAAATTCTCTACAGGTACTTCTAATACATGAAGATCAAGATTTAATGTCTTAAGTTTGTTAAATTCCGGAGAACCATCTGGATTTATCGGAGCTAAATTCTTAATATTGATATTATCCGGTAAGTTATTATCAGATGCAGGCTGACAGCTTGTCAGCAGAAAAACCAACAAAGTCAAAATCGCTATTTGAATTGTCCGTACCATATATATAAGATTAGCAATTACAAATGGTTATGTCAATAGATTTATTGTATGTCTTTCACTGTTCAAGCTGTGCAATAACCGTTTTTCAGGGGTATATCAATTTTCTTGACTCTGTATCCCGTTTTGTTTTTAATGATGTGGAAAATCTAATAGAAAACAGAAAGGATAGAAGATATGAAAGTAAGTAAACGGGCAAAAGAAGTACCGGCATCGGCAACAATAGCAGTAACCGCACGTGCGAAGGAATTAAAGGCTCAGGGTATCGATGTAGTGGGATTCGGGGCAGGAGAGCCTGATTTTGATACACCCGACTATATCAAAGAATCTGCAATAGCGGCGATAAAAGCTGGTAAAACAAAATATACCCCTGCAGCCGGTATCATTGAGCTGAGAGCTGCTATTGCAAAAAAGCTGCAAAAAGAAAATGGTCTTGCATATACCCCTGACCAGGTTGTTGTCAATATCGGCGGAAAACACTCAGTGTATGAGTCCATGCAGGCAGTTCTTGACCCTGGTGATGAGGTAATTTTACCTTCTCCGTATTGGGTTACTTATACGGAAACTATAAAGCTTGCCGGCGCTGTTGCAAAAATTATTAAAACTGATAAAAAGAACAGTTATAAAATCACCCCGGAACAACTGAAAAACACAATCACGAACAAAACTGCTATGTTTGTGCTTAACTCACCGAATAATCCCGGGGGATTTACTTATACACCGGAAGAACTCAAACAGATTGCAGGCGTTCTTGAAGGAACCCAGATTGTTGTGCTTTCTGATGAGATTTATGAGAAGCTGATTTACGGCGATACGAAATTCATCAGTTTTGCTTCAATCAGCAAAGATGCGTTCGAGCGCACATTGACTTTGAATGGTCTAAGCAAGACATTTGCGATGACAGGCTGGCGGCTTGGTTATACAGCAGGGCCATTGGAAGTTATAAAAGCTATGTCTCGTTTGCAGGACCACATGACCAGCAACCCAGTTACATTTGCTCAATACGCTGCGATAGCAGCCCTTGGTGAGCAGGCCGCACCTACGATAGAAAAAATGAGAAAAGAATTCGAACAAAGGGGCAAATATATGGCTGAACGCCTCAATGCAATGAAGGGCGTCGAATGTTCCGAGCCAACAGGCGCTTTTTATTGTTTTCCTGATGTTTCAAACCATTATGGCCGAGTAATAAATGGTGCGAAAATCACAGGAAGCATGGATTTTGCAAAAGTATTGCTGGAACAGGCGAAAGTTGCCTTAGTGCCGGGTTTGCCTTTTGGGTGCGATAATAATGTTCGTCTGAGTTTTGCCTGTTCGTTAGAACAAATTACAAAGGGAATGGATATATTAGAAGAATGGCTAAATCAATAAAGACAAAAAAACGCAACATAATCCCGAATCAGCAGGCTAACGATGCAATAACTGCCGAAGAGCCGAAACAAACTATCAAAGAATCATTTTCAGGCTGGCTTATGATAATAGGCTGGGCTGCTATGCTCATTTTTACATTTCACGCCTGTTCACACATGGTAGCCGCAGGTGATACATGGGTTGCAATGGCCTGCGGCAGGCATTTCGCAAATCACGGCGTAGATACAATTGAGCCTTTCAGCGCAAATTCACATAAAGCAGGACCAACACCTGAAACTATGACT
>CAYSHS010000155.1:0-7593 GCA_964430845.1 uncultured Pirellulales bacterium
AATCATTTTAAGCTGTTTTTTGGCTTCGAGGCCAATAATTGTCTGGTGCAGCAGCACGTGATTCAGCACGCTTCCAAGTGAATATCGAGTCTTCCCCGTTGGATCTGTTACTGCCTGCTCGATAGCTTCGCTGATTGCGATTCCCAAACTTCCGGGTGTGTCGGGCATTTTCGCCAGGATAGTTCTTCCTGCATTTGTCTCGTTGCTCGGACTTGCCACGCAATTTGCGCCCCATGTCTGCATCATCATTTTCCGGAAAGGTTTCTGGTCAAAACTTATTCTGACCATAAACACCTTACATTCGAGACCGACAAGCTGACATGCAAATGCAAGAGCGCTTCCCCATTGTCCTGCTCCGGTTTCTGTAGTCAGCCTCTTTATCCCAAACTGCTTGTTATACCATGCCTGCGCTACTGCTGTATTAGGTTTGTGGCTTCCAGGCGGGCTTGTGCTCTCGTCTTTGAAATAAATCCTGGCTGGTGTATCGAGATGTCTTTCCAGGTACCTTGCCCTGCGAAGTGGTGCAGGTCTCCAGCGATATAGAAGGTCAAGGATTCCTTCCGGGATATCTATCCACCTTTCCTGGCTTACCTCCTGCTCAATCAAATTCATCGGGAAAACCGGCGCGAGCATATCCGGGGAAACCGGGTTGCCGTCAGGCCCCAGAGGAGGCAATAACGACGTAGGCAAATCAGCCGCAAGGTTATACCACTGACGTGGAATATCACTTTCATTCAAAAAAATTTTAATTTGTTCCATAGTAACTCTCCTGAATTATTTAAGTTACACGTATCCGTGACTTTTTTCGTAAACAGCAGAACTTAAATTTTTTAACAGTGTGGATATGCTATTGCATAGGTTCTCACAAGTCAAGCATCCTGTTTCAGTGATTCGGTCTATCTTATAAAAAAAATCCAACGATATTTTCAAAAAAAAAGCATATCCCGGTGTAAAAACAGTCATATATATAACTAACTCTTTGTGTGATAAAGACTTATGCAAGCATAATTTCGCTATAATATCCTTAAGGCCACATTAAAAATCAGGAATAATATTAAAAATTTTTTTAAAAATTTTCTTTATCTTCTTAAAGCAAAACTCCTTAAGTTTCAAGGATTTTTCTTATGTAAAGTAATTTGAACTATTATTCAGAACATGGTAGAATAATAACGTTTTTTAATAGGAAGGAAGGATATAAGAAAACAAGAATTAAAAAAATTAAAATATTATAGTTGTAAAAAATTAGATTAAATGTGAAATGAAAATCGTAGCTGTTGGATTAAATCATAAAAGTGCACCGATTGATATTCGTGAAAAGCTGTATTTCAGTACTGACCAGGTAACTCAGGCTCTGACTCAACTGAAAAGGAGCTATCCCGATTCGGAATTTGTATTGCTCTCGACCTGCAATCGTGTTGAATTATATTGTGCCTGCAAGCGCCTCGGCGGCATCGAGCATGAGGAAATCGCAAAGTTTCTTGCCGAATTTCATAAACTTGACTTGAATGATTTTCATGAGCAGTTGTATTTTTATAGTGATGAGGATGTGGTCAGGCACCTGCTTACAGTTGCCTGCGGCCTCGACAGTATGGTGCTCGGAGAAGACCAGGTACTCGGCCAGGTCAAGGAAAGCTACAAACTCGCCATTACCGTTAAAAGTACAGGCAAAATTCTGAATCGCCTGTTTCATTGTGCATTTTTCACGAGTAAGAAAATCCACGCCAACACAGGTATCTCAGACGGTCGAATCAGTATAGCAGGTGTTGCAATAGAGCTGGCAAAAAAACTTTTCGATGAAATTACGGAATCAAAAACTATTGTGATAGGCGCAGGCGAGATGGGAGAGCTTCTCGTAAAACATCTTCTCCACGTCGGCTGCTCGGATATAACTATTATTAACAGGTCTTTCGAGCGGGGAAAAGTTATTGCCGAAAGACGCGGCATTAAAGCTGCGAAATGGAATGAGCTGAATAAAAAGATTCTCGATGCCGATATTGTGATTTCATCGGTTTCAACTCGGAACTACCTTTTTGACAGGGAAAAATTACAAAATATAATGGACAAAAGGCAGGAAAAAGCACTTTTAGCTATCGATATTTCCGTGCCCAGGAATTTTGAGCCTGACATTAATAAAATCGAAAATGTGCATCTTTACAGCATTGATGAGCTTTCATCTGTTGCCAAAGAAAATCTTAAAACACGAGAAGATGATATTACAAGAGGAATGCAGATTATCTCCGAGGAGACACGCTCTTTTATGGAATGGTTCGAAGCGATGGAAATCGGGCCTCTTATCGGGAGAATGAAGCAGCAGTTCGGTCAAATCAGTGAAAATGAGCTTGAGAGGTTTTTCACGGGCGGAAGGCAGGATGCATCATGTAAAGAAGTATTGGAGACGATGGTTAATCGGATAGTAAATAAACTTCTGCATTGTGTTATAAGTAATGTAGAATCAATGGCAAAAAATGAAAGTCCCAACGAAGCAGCCAGACTCGTGCAAAGTATTGTTCAACAGGCGGAGAAAATATCTTCTGAAACGGAAGAAAAAAATAAGGAAAAGCAGAAATCCTTGTAGCATAATAGTCCAAAGTGACATATATTTAGTGAACGTACATTTAAAAATATTCTTTTCGATTTAGAGAGCTATGAAAGACAACAAAAAATTCAAGCACGAGCTATTTCAAAGGTACACCGAAAATCCGATACTTTCTGTCGAGGACTGGCCATATAAGGCGAACTCGGTATTTAACGCAGCCGCGGCTCAGGTGGACGAAAAAACACTCCTGCTTGCACGTGTCGAGGATTATCGCGGCATATCTCATCTGACAGCCGCGAGAAGCAGCGATGGAATAACGAATTGGGAGATAGACGAAAAACCTACTTTGCTGCCGCAGCCTGAAAAATACCCCGAGGAAATATGGGGAATCGAAGACCCGCGTATAACATGGATCGAAGAAATGAAGAAATGGGCGATTTGTTATACAGCATATTCCAAAGGAGGGCCTCTTGTTTCTCTTGCGATGACGAAGGATTTTGTCGAGTTCGAAAGGCTCGGGCCTGTTATGCCTCCCGAGGACAAAGACGCAGCTTTGTTTCCCGTGAAATTCGGAGATCGATGGGCAATGCTGCACAGACCTGTCGCCAGGGCGATGATGTTCGGCGCCAATATATGGCTGTCATTCTCGCCCGATTTGAAGCACTGGGGTGACCACCATGAGGTTATTCATGCCAGAATGGGCGGCTGGTGGGATGCGAATAAAATCGGGTTATGTGCGCCGCCGATGGAAACAAAAGAAGGCTGGCTCATTCTCTATCACGGCGTAAGAACAACAGCTTCAGGCTCAATATATAGATTGGGTCTTGCCATGCTGGATATGGAAAATCCTACGAAGGTTATCAGGAGAAGCGAGGAATGGATTTTCGGACCCAAAGCACATTACGAGCGAGAAGGTGACGTCGATGATGTCGTATTTCCCTGCGGCTGGATAATAAAAGACGAAAAAGTCTATATGTATTACGGTGCCGCGGATTCCCGGTTATGCCTGGCAACAGCAGATTTTAATGAGCTGCTCGATTACATAATAAATTGTCCCTCTGAAACGACGGAGTAAATTTTCTTCGATACAGAATATGATTATCAAACCGAACAGCAAATGCGTAATCATTACAGCTCATCCCGACGATGAAACTCTTTGGGCAGGGGGGACAATACTTCTGCATCCTGACGTTTCATGGACTATTATAGCACTATGCAGAAAGAGTGACCCTGACAGGGCACCTAAATTCTTCAGAGTAATAGAAAAGTATAACGCGAACGGAGCTATGGGTGACCTCGATGATGGTCCGAAACAAAAGCCGCTCGATAATGCACTCGTTCAGGAAACGATTTTGGAGTTGCTTCCCGACCATAAGTTCGACCTTATAATCACACACAGCACTTCTGGCGAATATACAAGGCATCTGCGTCACGAGGAAACTGCACAGGCAGTTTTTACACTTTGGCAGACAGGCAGGCTTCAGGCGGAACAAGTCTGGTCATTCGCCTATGAAGACGGTCAGAAAAAATATTTACCGTTACCCAGCCGGAATGCAGACATACATGTAAAGTTGCCTTATAATATTTGGGAGCTTAAATATAAGATTATTACCGAAATCTATGGTTTCGACGAAAAAAGTTTTGAAGCTGAAACAACACCCAAAGAAGAAGCGTTCTGGCGTTTCCAGGCCGCTGTTTGAAAATTAAAGGGGAAATTATGAAAGTTTTACTGCTGTATGATTATCCGCCGTCGCCTGCGGGACTGGCCACTCAGGGACATTTGCTGCACAGGGGTCTTGAGGAAATCGGAGTCGATGTTCATTCCGTCAATTTCGAGTCTGCACAGGAAAAAGAATGGTATTATCGCTGGTTCGAGCCTGACGTTGTCGTTGGCGTGGGTTACTGGGGACATACGCCGCATTTGATTATGCATCCGCAGAGATATGGTGTCGTAGCGGTTCCCTGGTTCGTTGCCGATGGGTATATAGCCAATTATCATGAGACACTTGAGAAATTACCCTTGATACTGGTGACATCGAGCTGGGTAAAAAAAGTCTATATGCGTGACGGCCTGAGCGGGAAAAATATCGAAGTTCTTCATGTAGGCTGTGACACTGATACGTTCAGGCCGCGTGATAAAGCGGACCCTAAAGTTTCAACTGTAAGAGAAGCATTGGGTGTTTCTCCCGGGCAGATAATGATATTAACAGTAGGTGGTGACGCAGCCTCGAAGGGTGCTCAGGAAGTTATGCAGGCACTGGCGATGAATGACACTCGTGCTCCCGACTGGAAATATGTATGCAAAGTCTGGCCGCAGCCCAGAACCGAGCAGCAGAATCTCCTGGATTTACAATTAGCCACTCATCTTGGTATTGAGAAGAATGTCATTTATACCACGAACAAGGTATCCAGAAATTTCATGCCATACCTGGTAGCTGCCTGTGATATTTACGCCGCACCATCGCGCCTTGAAGGATTCGGAATGATTCAGATTGAAGCCAACGCGTGTGAAAAACCTGTGATAGGAATAAAGGCGATGGGTATGCTCGATACGTTAGTGCATGGTAAAACAGCATTTCTCGCAGATGTCGCACAGGAAATCAGGCTTCGCGAAACTGTTCTCGGTGATGAATCGGGCTACGAGATTGGACATAAACATATTTTCAAAAAGCCCCGAGTTGTCGATTACAGGGCAAGCTCTCATGACATCGCCAATTACCTCCTGGAGCTTATGCAAAAACCGGATTTGAGAGAACAAATGGGCAAAGAAGGCAGGAAGAGAGTCGTGGAATACTTTGATTATCGCGTCATAGCAAAGAAATTCGTAGAGATTATTTCGAGACGCCTGGGCATATCCTGATATGAATAAACAAGAGCAAGGTTTCATCAGCGGTGCCAAACAGGCAGCAATGGAAGTTTTACTGCATAATAATCATGGTCCATTTAGAGGTCTTCCAAGAACAGCAGGCTGGGGATACCCTGAACCATATACAAGAGACCTGCTTATAGGTTCGCTCGGTGTTCTCGCATCGGGCAATGAGAAATTGGTAAAGTCACTCAGACGTGTTTTGGAAACTCTTGCCAAAAACCAGACCGAGCTGGGTCATATCCCTTCGCTCGTTCACGACAAGGAAGACAGGGGTGCAAGTGACACTACACCTTTGTTTCTTATGGCTCTCGGGATATTTCGCAAAGTGATGAGCGAAAAGGATTTTCTCGAAGAAGCCGCTTTGAAATCACTCAAATGGATGGAATATCAAAGCCCGGCGAATCGTTATCTCGTCGCCCAGCTTCCCACGAGCGACTGGCGGGATGAGCAGTGGGTTTTAGGTTACGCACTTTATGTAAATACCATTGTTTATTCTTATTTGAGGTTATTCGGACAGCATGAGCGTTCTGAAATTCTAAAAAAGGAAATGAGCAGGTTCGCTGTAAAAAGTGACAGGCAGAATCGTCATGTGCATGAGGGATTGGCACTGAAATACAAGCCATATTACGCGTTGTATTCTTATAAAGTTTATCGAAGTGAGCGTTTCGACCTGCTTGGAAACAGCCTTGCGATTCTTTCTGGAATTGCTTCACAAACGAGGTCCGAGCATATTGTTTCCTGGATAGAGGATGAATGCAAAGCGATGAAGCAGGCAGATGACCTCGCGGTTGATTTTCCTCCGAACTTTTTCCCCTATGTCAGGCCTGATGACCCGGACTGGATGCCTCGTTATAATAGGTATAACCAGCCTGGCGAATATCATAACGGCGGCGTATGGCCTTTTATCTGCGGCTTTTATATCGCTGCTCTTACAGCCGCACAAAAACACAAGCTCGCCGAAAAAAAGCTGCTCGCATTGACAAAATTGATAAAACAGTCGCGCCAGGCAGATGTTGAATTCGGGTTTAACGAATGGCACAGGGCACAGGACGGGACTCCACAGGGACAGGACTGGCAAAGCTGGTCCGCGTCAATGTATTTATACGCCGCTTCCTGCGTCGAGCATCGGTGTCCCCTGTTCTTCGAGTGGATAAGGTAGCTTCAGGTATCATGGGCTTATTCATCCTTCGTAGTATTACTACGGAGAACGGACAGCCCATGAAAGAACGTCACGAGACTTATGTGACATTTTTTTGATAAAATAAAAAAAATATTTGATTATTGTGACATCTATAATTAGAATAGTTTAGTTCGACTATCTTATATGTTGTCCGGTTTTTGAAAGGAGGCTGTAAAAATGGCGAAGAAGTCAAAAGTGAAAAAGGCAGGAAAAGGAGCCAAAGGCACATGGTCGCAGGATGCTGTCAAGCTGCTAAAGAAAGATTTTCCGAATACTCCGACATCCGAAATAGCAGCCAAGCTCGGACGGGCTGTAGATGCAGTGAAGAAAAAAGCATCTCGAATGGGACTTCGCAAATCCAAAAAATACATGAAATCCCTCGGAAGATCGTAAATATTTAGTGTTCATCGATCTGCTACGGCTGCGCTGCTTGTGACGAATGATGTGATACATCCAACGAAACGAGCAGCGTAACCTAACGAAATATGATTTACGAATTATGCTTGACAATTTGTCTCTGCGCAGTTATTTTTACCTGCTGTTGTTTTAGATATAGTTCGTATTTGTTTTTTGGATTCCGGAGGTAAGCTTGAGAGTTCTTTCGGGCATACAGCCTTCAGGTAAGCTGCATATAGGTAATTATTTTGGCGCGATGCGTCAGCATCTTCAGCTTCAGGCTAATCATGAAAGTTTTTATTTCATCGCGGATTACCATGCTCTGACGAGCAATCCGAAACCTGCTGATATGCCCGGCAACGTGCTCGATGTCGCGATGGATTATATGGCACTCGGTCTCGATACGGAAAAAACCGTTTTCTGGTGCCAGTCTGATGTGCCTGAAGTTACCGAATTGACATGGCTGCTTTCCTGCATAACTCCGATGGGTCTTTTGCAGCGGTGTACGAGCTATAAAGATAAGGTAGCCCAGGGCTTATCCGCCAATCATGGTCTTTTCGCGTATCCCGTCCTTCAAGCGACGAGCAATTTCCTTTAACACCATGTCGCCCG